>JAAELC010000589.1 GCA_024227135.1 Gammaproteobacteria bacterium | reverse complement strand
TCTCTCACCTCAGCTATCACTACCGGCATCCTGCCTCGCGTGAATCCAGTCCATCCATGTACGTCGTCTGGGTTGTGGAAAGGGTGACGAAAAACGGTAGAACAGCTATACGCCCCTTTTGCATCCTCGGCTTCGTAAACGGTGCATCCATCCACCACTACTCACGCCTTGAACCCGAACCAAACTACAGTGCAATTTCTGGATACTTATTAATTTCCGCGGCCCTAACACAGTTGAAGCGGTAGCGATTTCAGTCTAATGTGACGAAAGCCGGATTCGATTCGCCTCGATGGGGGGGGCAGGGCACAGACCTGAAGCAATCCGGGTGGTGCGGCAGTCAGGTTTTTCGAGTTCCAGATTTCTGCTTGGTAGTACTCGGAACGAGGGTGTTTCCACCTGATGCAAGGGACATGCAGGTATTGCTAAATTGATACCCAACAGGAGATCGATGCTGGCCGCAAACTTGTTTGCCATTGGCTTGTGACTGTCCAATCACCATCAAGAGTCTCTACTGGCCCGTTATTAGACTTCGACCCGACGAGGTAGCACGATTATGATCATCCGTTTACGACTCCACCCGTTGCAGCGAGCCGCTCTTTCTCCCACCCGGTGCTGGCTTCTTTCTGTGATGCTGGCTCTGGCTCCCAGTGTCTATGGGGATATCCTGTTCAGTTCGGGTACGGGGCTTTTCGCGGAAAGTGACGGCCAGGTGTTGCCACTGAACACCGGTTTTCTGGCACATAATTTTCTCACTGCTTCAAAAGACGGTCGTTTTGCAGTGTTTTCTTCCCCCGATCCTACGATAGGGAACGGTACTGTTCCCAGTTCCGATATCTACAGTTTTGACAGAGAGACCGGATCGACGCGCCGTATTGTCGATCATATGTCCTCAGTCAGTGGTGGTTTCAATACTCTTCAGTTCGTACCGGCGACGGCTGCATTGTCACCCGACAACCAACTTCTGGCCTACGGTGTCGCACTGACGACGAGGCAGGGCCTGGCAAATCCGAGTAGAGGCGTCACGCTTGCTGTAGCAGGTGCCGACAATGGAATTATCACTGATAACCCCGCTGGGCTTAATCCGGTCTCAGATAGCCTTGGTGCTGCGTTTGTCGGTATCGATTGGGACCCGGATGGTAATTCATTTGTCACACCCAGCTACGTGTCGATACAGTCTGCCATGGGGACGCCGGTTGATTTGCCCGGAATCGTGCGTTTCAGTCAACAAGGTAATGGTAGCTGGGTACAGACCCCGCTGACAACACCCGCCTATTTCAATAACGTACTGCCACCCCAGGCCCGTACCTATATTTACCCGGCCCTGTCACCATCGGGTGCAGGGCTGGCCTTTTTTTCCCTGTTTTGGCCCGATGTGCTGGGTGGTACCCAGCCCGTCACCGCCAGGCTGATCGTTGCCAACAGCGATGGCAGTCAGCCCAGCGTGGTGTTTACCTTCAACCCAGGTTTGTATCCTGCCGGATTGAGCTGGTCACGGGATGGTACGCAGTTGATTGTTGCCTTCGGGGACCAGTTCAACGCGGGTACCGGGTGGCTGCCTTCTGCCGATGTCGAGTCAGCAGTTATCCGTGCTGTCAATATCCAGACCAGCAGTATTTCGGCGATAAGTGGTATCGACAAGGGCTATTTTCCAACTGCCGCCGATCCCTTGCCGGCACCTGATAACGATGGTGATAACAGTGGTGGCGAAGTGTGTTTTCCGGTCCCGCTCAATGATGGTGGCATTTCAATGATCTGCCTGTAGGGAGAGTCTGATCAAGTCACGTTTTGAGATTCCTCATGTAAGTGACAGGCTGTTCAATGTGGTTTGCATCCCCGGCTTCATCAACGGCGCGTCCATGCGCCTTTCATCCTGTCAGCGTGGGAATGACCTATTGGGATCTGTGCAGGATTTTGTTCGTTTGGTTTTCCTGTTATCGCCGTCGCATAACTCCGGCTGAAATTTCAGGTTGCCGGAACGGTTTGAGTCAGTTACCGGGACTATGTACCTGGATAGTACGATACTTAGGGCTGCGGCAAGAATAGAATATCCCATCTTACTGGTCTTTTTGCTCATCAATCACTACCGGCATCCTGCCTCGCGTGAATCCAGTCCATCCATGGACGTCGTCTGCGTTGTGGAAAGGGTGACGAAAAACGGTAGAACAGCTATGCGCCTCTTTTCCATCCTCGGCTTCGTAAACGGTGCATCCATGCACCACTTCTCACGCTTTGAATCTGAGCCATCCCGACACTACGCTTTCCCTGCTTCACTTGGGCACCGGTCCTGGTCATCCTGCCCAGGCCATTCACTGCTGCGCAGTTCATCCAGCGCAATATTGGGGTACTTATTTCTTGCCGCAGCCCTTAACACTGGAAAGAGCGAGTGCAATAAATACAATGCAGCATAGCGTGTCGATCACGGTACGCGGTGTTCAACTACGCATTACAGATAAGAAGTGCGATGCTTCATGTGCGCTGCGTTATGCAAGTGACTGGTCATAAGTTCAGTTCCGGCACCGATACGGTATCGAATTTGGCAAGCCAGCAGTAACTTGAGTCTGTAATACCTTGTAGCCTGGAAGGTATTGGAGTACAGGTGACGAGATAATCCCGCTGTCAAAATCACTACAGTTTTTTTCTGGCCAAAATTCAGTAGCAAGGATTTTGCGTTGGCATTAACTCCTCTAATTGATATATCATGTCGCCCTTTTTGCACCAGTGAGTTTGAAACACGTACATTATTCGAGAGCCATACACACGAAAAATAAACGATTGTCAATGCAATAAGGGGAACCTATGTCCAGCGCTATGTATGAACGCATTCGCCAGAATCCGAAGTTCACGGAGCTAGTAGAACGCCGTGGGCGTTTTGCCTGGTTGTTGTCAGGGATTGTACTCGTTGTTTTCTACGGTTTTGTCATGGCGGTGGCCTTTGCCCCTGATCTGGTTTCCATGAGACCGATTGACGGCAGCAATCTGACCGTCGGGATTCTCGCGGGTTTGTTCCAGTTCATTGTTTTCTGGGTGCTGGCACTAATCTATGTGCGCCGCGCCAACACAGAGTTCGACGACCTGAACAAGGAAATTGTCGCTGACGCCTGGGGTGATGAATAATGAAAAGAGTAACGACAATCGCGTCTCTAACTGCGGTTCTTACGGGCTTGTTTTCCACGGCTGTACTGGCAGGAGATGCAATCTCCGAGACGACCAAACAGCCGATCAACTTCAATGCCATCGGAATGTTCGTGGTGTTCGTGGTTTTTACCCTTGGTATCACCTACTGGGCTGCTAACAGAACCAAGACGACCTCTGATTTCTATACCGCAGGCGGTGGGATCACCGGATTTCAGAATGGCCTGGCCATTGCCGGGGATTATATGTCCGCTGCCACACTGCTTGGCTTGACCGCCATGATGTACACGAAAGGGGTCGATGCCTACATCTACATGATTGCGTTTTTTGTGGGCTGGCCGATCATTCTCTTCCTGATGGCTGAGCGTCTGCGGAACCTTGGCCGATTCACCTTTGGGGACATTACCTCGTACCGACTCAACCAAGGCCCGGTACGCACCATGGCGGCAGTCAGCTCGCTCATCGTGGTGTGTTTTTATCTGGTGGCCCAGATGGTGGGTGCAGGTCAGTTGGTCAAGCTGCTATTCGGCCTGGACTATGGTGTGGCACTGGTGATCGTTGGTGCACTCATGATGATTTATGTGACCTTTGGCGGTATGGTGGCCACGACCTGGGTGCAGATCATCAAGGCCTGCATGCTGTTGTTTGGCGGTACGCTGGTCATGTTGCTTGCCATGTCCCAGTTCGGCTTCAGCTTTGAAGAGCTGAGCAACCGGGCCATCGAAGTGCATAAGCTGGGGGTCAAGCTGTTGAGCCCGGGAAATCTTCTGGCTGATCCGATAACCGCCATATCCCTGGGGCTTGGGTTGATGTTCGGTACTGCCGGACTGCCACACATTCTGATGCGTTTTTTCACGGTGACCAATGCCAAGGAAGCGCGCAAGTCAGTCCTTTACGCCTCGGGTATCGTTGCCTATTTCTTCAATGTGGTCGCTCTCATGGGGCTGTGTGCCGTTATCATCGTCGGTACCAATCCATCGTTCTTCGAAGAGGGGCAGATTGGAGGCAGGATCATCGGTGGTGGAAACATGGTTGCCATGCATCTGGCCAAGGCCGTTGGCGGTGATCTGTTGCTTGGCTTTTTATCAGCGGTGGCCTTTGCGACCATCCTTGCCGTCGTGTCCGGGTTGGCACTGGCCGGTGCATCGGCTATTTCCCACGATATCTACTCCCGTGTGATTAAGAAAGGTAAAGCATCGGAATCCTCGGAGTTGAGGGTCTCGCGGTTTGCCACCATCACGTTGGGGTGTGTCGCCGTGATACTGGGACTGCTCTTCGAAAAGATGAATGTGGCCTTTATGGTGGCCCTGGCTTTTGGCGTGGCTGCGTCAGCCAACTTTCCGGTCCTGATTCTGTCCATGTACTGGAAGGGTCTGACTACTCGGGGTGCTATCGCCGGTGGTTACATCGGATTGTTCTCGGCGGTGACGCTGGTCGTGCTGTCCAAGTCCGTGTGGGTCTCGGTGCTGGGTTTTGCTGAGCCGATTTTTCCCTACACCCAGCCAGCCTTGTTCTCAATGCCTCTGGCTTTTCTGACTGTTTTTGTAGTGTCCAAGCTGGATAACAGCGAAGCGGCTGCTAGTGAGCGCAGGGCCTTCGATGATCAGTTCGTAAGAGCCCAGACAGGCGTTGGGGCAGAAACCGCAGCAGCTCATTGAAGCTGAGCAGCAGGTTCTGGTGAGGGTACTCCAACCCCGTAGTCACGCCAGGACTGTGTCATTGGAAGTAGATCGAATCACCCCAGCCATCGGGCTGGGGTGATCCTCCCGATAGTAATCACCACCTGAACCTCATGCCTCTATCATGGCTAGGCTGGTTCTGTATGGATCGAACGTTGTCCCAGTGTTAATGGGCATACCTTTACGGTATCTGGAAGAACAGGCGGCTTTGGTCGTTTCAGTAAGCACAGCCCGGGATCAGGGTGGTGCTCTTAGGGCTGCGGCAAGAATAAAATATCCCATCTTACTTGTCTTTTTGCTCATCTATCACTACCGGCATGCTGCCTTGCGTGAATCCAGTCCATCCATGTACGTCGTCTGAGTTGTGGAAAGGGTGACGAAAAACGGTAGAACAGCTAGGCGCCCTTTTTGCATCCTCGGCTGCGTAAACGGTGCATCCATGCACCACTACTCACGTCTTGAATCTGAGCCATCCCGGCGCTACGCTTTCCCTGCTTCACTTGGGCAC
>JAAELC010000588.1 GCA_024227135.1 Gammaproteobacteria bacterium | reverse complement strand
GCATAGCTTATCCTATACAACCCTTTTCGCAACGCTGAACCCGGGCTAAAAGACGAGCAAGACTGGATACTCTATTTTTTCCGCGGCCCTTATGCGCCCGACCATGGTTCCAGCACGACCAATTGGGATGAGTGCTCCATGACTCAACCCTCGATCATGTCATGATCTACACTTGTTCAACGGCCGTATCGACGGTCCTGGTTTCTCAAATTCGAGCACTGCATACGATACCCGATGGATCGGAGGACAGGCCCGTACCGAATCAGTCCTGTCTATGAACTGTGGTTTTGTGACTGCCACTACCAGTAGACAACACAGTATAATGGCCATCAGTCAGTGATGATTCTGAGAATGATTATTATTTAAACCCATTACCGGCAGTTAGCCAGACCTATCCCGGAGGAAGCAGTCAGTGGAACGTGAAACCATGGAATATGATGTCGTCATCGTTGGGGGCGGACCCGCCGGTCTTTCCGCAGCGATCCGGTTGATGCAACTGGCCCAGGAGGCCTCCCGGGAGATCAGTGTCTGCGTGATGGAGAAGGGCTCTGAAATCGGTGCCCACATCCTGTCTGGTGCAGTCCTGGAGACCCGCGCCCTGGATGAGTTGTTACCGGACTGGAAATCCTTGGGTGCTCCGCTTAGTGCACCCGTTATCCGGGATGAGGTCTATCTCTTCAAAGGGGCGGAGAAAGGGACGAAAATGCCGAATGCGCTGATCCCCCGCACCATGCACAACCAGGGTAACTACGTCATCAGTCTGGGTAATCTATGCCGCTGGCTGGCCGAACAGGCGGAAGCGCTCGGAGTGGAAGTGTTTCCCGGGTTTTCAGCCTCAGCGCTCAGTTATCGGGAGGATGGCAGCGTCAGAGGCGTCATCACCGGAAATATGGGCCTGAACAAGGCGGGTGAGCAGAAAGACGGCTTCGAGCCGGGAATGGAACTTCAGGGCAAGTATACCATTTTTGCCGAGGGTTCCCGGGGGCACCTGGGAAAGGAGTTGATCAACAAATTCAAACTGGATGAAAAAAGCACACCTCAGCACTACGCACTGGGCATCAAAGAGTTGTGGGACGTCGATCCTGAGATCCACGAAGCCGGGCTGGTGGTTCATGGAGCCGGATGGCCCCTGGAGGGAAATGCGTCGGGGGGCTCGTTTCTCTATCATCTGGAGAACAACCAGCTGGTGGTGGGCATGACCGTGGACTTGAGTTACTCCAATCCGCATCTGAGCCCGTTTGACGAATTTCAGCGATTCAAGCACCACCCGGTGATCAGCCGGCATCTGAAGGGTGGTCGAAGGGTGGCCTATGGGGCCAGGGCGATCACCAAAGGGGGTTTTAACTCGCTTCCCCGAATGTCGTTTCCCGGTGGCCTGCTGGTGGGGTGTGATGCGGGGACTTTGAACTTTGCCAAGATCAAGGGCATCCACACTGCCATGAAGTCGGGAATGCTGGCAGCGGAGACGATTCTGCCGGCGTTGGCTTCTGACACCCAGGGAGGCGAAGATCTTTCCGGTTACCAGGGTGCGCTCAAGGAGTCCTGGTTGTATGACGAGCTCTATGGATCCCGTAATTTTGGTCCCGCGCTGCATAAGTTTGGAACCTTTATGGGTGGTGCGGTGAATTTCATCGATCAGAACATTTTCAGCGGTAAACTTCCCTTTACCCTGAAGGATTTGAAGCATGATCATGCAGAAATGAAGCCGGCCGCAGATTGTCAGCAGATCGAGTATCCAAAACCCGATGGTGTTCTCAGTTTCGATCGACTCTCCTCGGTTTACCTCTCAAATACCGCCCATGAGGAAGATCAACCCGTGCACCTGCAGTTGTTGGACACGGAGAAGCCAATCAGCCTGAATCTGAAAACTTATGACGCGCCAGAGCAACGTTATTGCCCGGCCGGGGTCTATGAGATTATCGAGGAGAACGGTAGCGAGCCCCAACTGCAGATCAACGCGGCGAACTGTCTGCATTGCAAGACCTGCGACATCAAGGATCCAACCCAGAATATTCAATGGGTACCACCAGAAGGAGGAGGGGGACCAAACTATCCCAATATGTAGTAGGTCGGTGTGGTTACCTGGTTTTGGTGGTTACCTCATAACATCAATGAACGCCAGGATTGACAGCTTGAAAACATCAGGCAGATTCCAATTGCCCGGGCGCTTTCTTTTTCTGACCCTGGCACTTTTCACACTGTTGCTCGCCTACCCTTTCTGGGGGCGGGACGCATTGGGCCTGGCCTCTTTTGATCTTGTTTTCTGGGGCGTACTGCTTGCGAGCATCTATGCCATTGGTGATAAACCCTGGACATTCAGGGTTGGTCTGGCACTGGCAATCCCTGCACTGCTTTCGGATGTTTCTGTGTACTTTTTACAGGAAGACTGGCTTGCACTGACCAGTTGCCTCCTGGATCTGTTGTTTCTGGTATTTGCAACGGGAGTCATTATTGCCTACGTGGTCAGGCAGGAGCGCATCAGCATGGACAAGGTCCTTGGTGCGATCTCGGGATACCTGATGCTGGGATTGGTGTGGGCCTTGATTTACGCAGCACTTGAACTCTCCCAGCCGGGTTCGTTCCAACTGGCTTCCGATTCCGGTGCCGTTATTACTCACAGCATCCCCCACTGGGGTGATCTGGACAATTTTATCTACTACAGTCTGGTTACACTCAGCACCCTGGGTTACGGGGATATCATTGCCGTGACCCGGGTTGCCCGCTCATGGTCTGCTGTAGAAGCCATCGTCGGTCAACTCTATCTGGCGATACTGCTGGCTCGTTTGATAGGGTTGCAACTCAAACAGTCCCATACCGCCTGATCATTCTGGTTTTAGGGCTGCGGCCCTTAACTATTCACATCTACTCTGCAGGAAGGTAACGCCATGAGTCCCAACACCGAGTTTTCCCCCTTCAACTGGGAAGATCCTCTGCTGTCAGAGGAGCAACTGACAGACGAGGAGCGAATGGTCCGCAGGAGTGCTCACGATTACTGCCAGGAAAAATTAATGCCCCGGGTATTGATGGCCAACCGGAATGAGCAGTTCGACAGGGAGATTATGAGTGAAATGGGTGAGCTGGGGTTGCTGGGGTGCACCATCGAGGATTACGGCTGCGCCGGCATGAATTATGTCAGCTACGGTTTGATCGCCCGGGAGGTGGAACGGGTGGACTCGGGTTATCGTTCAGCGATGAGCGTTCAGTCCAGTCTGGTGATGTTCCCCATTCATGCCTATGGCACAGAGGAGCAGCGTCAAAAGTATTTACCCGGACTGGCCAGTGGGGAACTGATTGGCAGCTTCGGGCTTACCGAGCCTGACTTCGGCTCCGACCCGGCAGGAATGCGCACCCGTGCCAGGAAGGTGGATGGCGGTTATTTACTGACCGGTAGCAAAATGTGGATCACCAACTCACCGATTGCAGATGTAATGGTTGTCTGGGCGAGGGATGACGAGAGAGTGGTGCGCGGTTTTCTGCTTGAAAAAGGCATGAAGGGCCTTTCGACGCCCAGGATAGAAGGTAAATTTTCGCTCAGAGCGTCGATTACCGGTGAAATCGTGATGGATGAGGTATTCGTTCCCCAGGACGACCTCTTACCGGGGGGGAGCGGCCTGGGCGGTCCTTTTGGTTGTCTCAATCGTGCCCGCTACGGTATTACCTGGGGTGTGTTGGGCGCAGCTGAGTTCTGCTGGCATGCCGCTCGGCAATATACCCTGGATCGCAAGCAGTTCGGTCGCCCGCTGGCAGCCAACCAGCTGATACAACTGAAACTGGCGGATATGCAGACGGATATCACCCTGGGTCTCCAGGGCTGTCTGCGGTTGGGTCGGATGCTGGACGCAGGCAAAGCCTCGCCCGAGGGGGTTTCCATGCTCAAGCGAAACAATTGTGGCAAGGCCCTGGAGATTGCCCGTACTGCGCGGGATATGCATGGGGGCAATGGTATTTCCGACGAGTTTCACGTGATCCGTCATGCCATGAACCTGGAATCAGTGAACACCTACGAAGGTACCCACGATATTCACGGTCTCGTTCTGGGACGTGCCCAGACCGGTATTCAGGCTTTTACCGGCTGATCGACATGAGTCAGGGCGCATTGTCACATATTCGGGTTCTCGATATTTCAAGAATTCTTGCCGGACCCTGGGCTGGCCAGATATTCGCCGATCTGGGCGCTGAGGTAATCAAGGTGGAGCGACCGGGCAGGGGTGATGACACCCGACGCTGGGGACCACCCTGGCTCAGGGACAGGGATGGAAATGAAACGGCTGAATCAGCCTACTACCTCTGTGCCAATCGCGGAAAGAAATCCGTTACTATCGACATCACCCGACCCCGTGGCCAGGCATTGATTCGTGAACTGGCCGCGTCGAGTGACATTCTGCTGGAAAACTACAAGGTCGGTGGTCTGGCACGATACGGGCTGGATTATCAGAGTCTGCACCAGGTCAATCAGCGTTTGATCTACTGCTCGATTACCGGGTTCGGTCAGACCGGACCCTACCGGTCTCGATCGGGTTATGATTTTCTGGTTCAGGGCATGGGCGGCCTGATGAGTGTGACCGGTGAGCCCGACGGTGCTCCGGGTGGCGGCCCCCAGAAAGTGGGTGTGGCTCTGGCCGACGTGATGACGGGGCTTTATGCGGGTAATGCCTGTCTGGCCGCATTGGCTTATCGGGAAAGAACGGGCCGGGGGCAGCACATCGATATGGCGCTGCTCGATGTGCAGGTGGCAACCCTGGCCAGTCAGGCATCCAACTATCTGGTGTCCGGAAACGTACCGGAGCGCCTGGGTAATCACCATCCCAATATCGTTCCCTATCAACCCTTTGCCTCTGAAGACGGTCATTTTATCCTGGCTGTGGGCAACGATGACCAGTTTTCGAGACTCTGTGATCTGCTGGGTGTCTCGCAGCTTGCCAATGACCGGCGTTTTGCCACTAATGCAGGAAGGGTCGAGCATAAAAACACACTGATAGGGTTGTTGTCACCTCTGTTTGAGAAAGCTCCCAGCCATCATTGGATTCAGGTACTCGAGGAGGTTTCCGTACCTTGCGGGCCGATCAATACTATCGATCAGGTGTTTGGGGATCTCCAGGTACAGGCTCGTGAGATGGCTTTAGAGCGGGAGCATCCCCAGGCCGGGAGGGTATCCATGGTGGGATGCCCTATCAAACTGTCGGAAAGCACCGTGACTCCGGGTGCCGCACCGCCTCTGCTGGGGGAGCACACCGATCAGGTACTCGGTGAACTCCTCGGCGTGGACGAAGCAGAACGTCAAGCTCTGCGCGACGCTGGTATCCTTTAATCCCGTTGCGGGTTTGATAACGAGGGGAGGTATTGGTGCAGTCAGGCAATACGTTGGTGTTTCCGGCCGGCATCAGATCATTCTTATCGACCTCCCGCACACCCCGGAACAATCGAAGTCTGTTACTCATGATCTGTTGATTAACTCTCTAAGTTCGCTGGGTTTAAAGGTATCGGGCCGGTCGGGACTGACACAAAGAAGAATGTCATATGCTTGACCGGCGCTCCCTGCAGCAATCTGGCCTGGAAAATCGATCCAAATGTACAAGAATGGTTGTGGATTCAGCAGAGTATAATCCGCCGGCGGGCCACTCCAGTCCCCTGAACAGGCAGTACTTGCTTAGCATCAGGGGAAACAGCGATACTGGCCCGCCTGGCAGAATACCTATCGGGAATAGCAAGGAGAAAATGTTGGTCGGTTTCAGAATGTGGTGCGCTAGCCTGGCTTTCGTGGTTTCTTGTCTGTCTGCCCCGGTTTTCGGCGCAAGTATCGATTGGCAGAAAATTACCCGTCTGCAGGATAGCGCATTCCTTGACTATGTAGTGTCACTGAATCTCAAAGGGCAGGAGGCGATCGATTTCTGGAAAAAAATTCCTTTGAGTAAGGCCAATCGCCAGGTGAATCGGCTTTTTCGCAGGGAAGCCTTCGGGATTTTCATGAACAAGTATCCCCGGGCACGGAAGCAGGATTCCGACCAGGGTTTTCAGGTCGGCAAGGGAACCGTCATAAAGGGTCCTATCGATGGGCAGATCTTGAAACTGCCGTTTTCCAGTTACTATCCTCTGGCTGAGGGGACCGTTGGTGATCCGAAAAAGACCTACCGGGTGGGGTACTCGATACATGGTTTGAGCCACCCCTGGCTGAAATCGAATGCAGAATCGGCCATGTGGGAAGTCGGCAGGCATTCGAATGTGGAACTGGTGGTGGTGGATGGGGAGTTCGATACTGACAAACAGGTGGGCCAGATCGAACAGTGGATCCGGGAGGAAATGGATGGCTTGCTGGTCTGGCCAATGCAGGAAGCACCGCTTGGTCCCCCCATTGTCCAGTCCACAAGGGCAGGTATACCCGTAGTGACTGTGGATAGAATGGCGGGGACCAGGCGAGTGAGTACCCAGGTTACAGGAAATTTCCCCGCCAATGGTGCTCAGCAGGGGGTGTACCTGATTCATCGCCTGCTCCAGGAAACTGGAGAGGTGGCGGGTAATGTGCTGATGATCCGCAAGCCCCTGGGCAGTACCGCAGATTCCATGCGCACCGGTCACTTCCTGAAGGTGATCAGCTATTTTCCAGGGATTCAAATTCTGGAAAGTCAACATAACAGCAGCAACAGGGAAGCGTCCCGCATTCAGGTGCTCGATGCGTTGGGACGGTTCCAGGACATCGATGTGGTTTTCTGTACCGGTGCCGAGCAGGCGATGGGTGCGGTGGCTGCTATCGATGAAGCCCGCCGTTGGAACAGTCGGCAGGGTGGAAGATCAGTCATCGTTCTGAGTAATGACGACCTGTATGAATCACTGGAGGCGATGCAGCAGGACAAAATTGCGGTGATCGCACCCTACACACCCCTGCTTGGCGGGTTGGGGCTTCGGATACTCCTGAAAGTTCTGATGGGAGAGGAAGTGCCTCGAAATGTTACCACCCCCGATCTGCCAATGATTACGAAAGAAAAACAGACGATTTTTGGAATCCAGACGATGGGCATAGATGAGTGGTTACCCTATGCCTACGGTAAGAAACAACCCGGATTGGCGCAGTAGATGAATATTAGAACCAAGCTGATCGTACTGCTGCTGACACTCAGTCTGCTGCCATTCATCATCGTGGGTTTTCTCTTGTTGAACCATGCACGGATTGCGCTGTCAGACCAGGCCTTCGACCAACTGCAAAATGTCCGTGATACCAAGAGAGCCCAACTAACACGCTATGCGGAGGGAATTCAGTCGGATGTCAGAGTCCTCTCTGAAAGCTCTTATATCGGGGCTGCGCTGGATGCCTTTGCTTCCGTTGCCAGAAACGGTGAGATCGATCAGACCGAGTATGATTACTATGAATCCCTCGCATATGGGCGATCCTTCAAGCGTTTTCTCGAAGAGTATGGATACAAGGATCTCATGCTCGTGACAAACGCGGGGGATGTGGTGTACTCGTTGCGAAGAGAAGCCGATCTTGCCCAGAATCTACGCACGGGCCCCCTCAAGGACAGCTTGCTGGCTCAGGCTTTCGAAACGGGTTTGGAGAAGGTTTTATGGACCGATTTCCAAATCTATGAGCCCTCGGGCGGACAGTTGATCTCTTTCGTTATTGCGCCAGTAGTGCGGCTGGATGAAACCCTGGGGATCGTTGTGTTGAAACTGGGGATTCAACCGATCAACGAAATCATGCTGGAGCGGTCGGGAATGGGGGAAACCGGGGAGACTTACCTGGTAGGTCTGGATAAATTGATGCGATCGGACACCTATCTGGACCCGGTCAACCGGTCGGTGCATACCTCTTTTCACAATCCATCGATGGGGAGTGTGGATACCGAAGCGAGTCGCAATGCTTTGGCAGGAAGGTCCGGAGAGGGAATTACCCGGGACTACCGTGGTGCCAGCGTACTTGCCGCTTACACAACGCTGAACTTCAACGGTTCGAACTGGGCTTTGATCGCGGAGATCGATGAATCGGAGGCATTTGCCGATATCCATGAGCTGCGCAACCTGATGGGGGTCATTCTGCTGGTAGTCATCGCCGTGGTGGTGGCCGCTGCCATGTTTATCGCTACGGTATTTACCCGCCCCATTCTCTTGCTCGCTAATGCGTCAGTGGATATTGCTGAAGGTGATCTGAGCCATGAAGTGACCATAGAATCAGATGACGAACTGGGAGTCCTAGCCCGTAATTTCAATAAGATGCGGCTGGCTATCCGGGATAAGATTAAGGAAGTCAACGAGAAGAAAGAGGCACTGGATCGGGTCAATGAGGGACTCGAAGGACTGGTGGAAGAGCGAACCCGGGATCTGGCCAAAGCAAAAGAGGTGGCGGAGGTGGCTACCCGTACCAAATCTGATTTTCTAGCCAATATGAGTCATGAAATACGCACGCCGATGAATGCCATCGTCGGTATGTCCCATCTGGCGTTGCAGACAAAGTTGGATTCCAGACAACGCAATTATGTGGAGAAGGTGCAGCGTTCGGCTGAATCTCTGTTGGGGATAATCAACGACATACTCGATTTCTCCAAAATCGAGGCGGGTAAGCTGAGTATTGAAAAGACTGCATTTCGTCTTGAGGATGTACTCGATAATCTGTCGAATCTCGTTGGTCTGAAAGCAGAAGAGAAAAGTCTGGAACTGCTGTTCGACATCGATAAGGAAGTACCCATGGCCTTTATCGGTGATCCTCTGCGACTTGGACAGATTCTGGTTAACCTGGGTAACAATGCAGTGAAGTTTACGGGCCAGGGAGAAGTGGTCGTCTCCGTCAAACTGGTGGAACGGAGCGATGCTGGTATTCGCCTGCAGTTCCAGGTGCGGGATACCGGTATCGGTATGACAGACCAACAGCAGAATAAGCTGTTTCAATCCTTCAGTCAGGCCGATTCATCGACGACACGCAAGTACGGGGGGACCGGGCTGGGCCTGGTGATCTCAAGGAAACTCGTCGAAATGATGGGGGGAGAGATCGGGGTGGAAAGTGTGCTCGGACAGGGCAGCACATTCACCTTCAATGTCAGTCTTCAGCCACAACAGGGGGCCGTCATCCCTCGTACCAGGCTGGCGGGATCCATGGAGTCCAGGCGGGTACTGGTCGTGGATGACAATGCAAGCGCAAGAGAGGTGATGGTTTCGATACTGGACAGTTTCGGATTGGAGGTTGGACAGGCAGCTAACGGAGAAGAAGCTATTGGTATGCTGGCAGCCGCCTGTGAGTCTAAAGAACCTTACAAGATGGTCCTGATGGACTGGCGAATGCCGGGAATGGATGGTGTGGAAACCACACGTTTCATTCAATCCGATTCCCGTCTGACCGAGGCGCCGACTGTCATCATGGTGACGGCCTATGGTCGTGAAGATGTGATGCAAGCAGCCGAGGAGATGAATCTTAGCGGTTTTCTCACCAAGCCGGTTACCGCTTCAACGCTATTGGACACCATGCTGATCGCCGAAGGAAAACCACAAACTCCGGTGAGCCGTACCCATCACCGGCAGGAAGAGGCGAATGAGGCCATAGCCAAACTTCGCGGTAGCAGGATTCTCCTGGTGGAGGATAACGAGATTAACCAGGAACTAGCTCTGGAACTGCTCAAGCCCAACGGTATCAGTGTGGATGTGGCGAACAACGGGAGAGAGGCACTGGAGTTGCTTGCCGGACGGAAGTACGACGGTGTGTTGATGGATTGCCAGATGCCGGTCATGGATGGATATCAGGCAACCCGGGAAATTCGCGCAAGAGGAGGCTACGAGGAACTACCCATTATCGCCATGACCGCAAATGCGATGGCGGGGGACCGGGAGAAATCTCTGGATGCGGGCATGAATGATCACATCGCAAAACCCATCGATGTGGTGCAGATGTATCTTATCCTGGCCCGTTGGATCACTCCTTCCAATCCGGTGTATTCGTCAGTGATCGAAAAGGAGCACCCGGTAGCAGAGTCTGTAGAGATTCCTTCAGTTGAAGGGTTGGATATCGAAGCAGGTCTGGTTATTGCGGCGGGTAATCGAAAGCTTTATCGCAAACTGCTGATCAGTTTCCGGGATAAGCAGCGGGACTTTGTTGAACAGTTCAAACATGAGATGAAACGGAGTCCTGCCGGCGCGCGCCGGCTGGCCCATACCCTCAATGGAACCGCGGGTAATCTGGGCGCCGGAACCCTTCGGGAAGCGGCTCGTGAACTGGAGGCCGCCTGCATCGATGGTGCCGGTATTGAGGATGTGGAGTCGCTACTTACCGCTGTTGAGAGAAAGCTGAATTCCTTGATGGACGGGCTCGATCAACTGCAGACGGAACAACCATCACGGGGTGGTGGATCACTGGATCGTCAACAGTTGGCGCCGTTGGTGCAGCAACTCCGGCAGATGCTCGAAGAGAGTAATACCGGGGCGCGAACCGTGATGGAATCAATGTTGAGTATATCCGGTATGAATACCCATCGTGCTGTGATGGCCGATCTGGAAAAAAGCCTGGATAGTTTTGATTTTGATGGGGCTTTGGACGAACTCGAACGCCTGGAATCAGTGTTGGAAAAGCAAATCCAGGCTTAGGGAATGGTCCGCTGCAGCTGGTACAGCGGTGCACTGACAACGGTGCACTGACAACGGTGCACTGACAACGGTGCACTGACAACGGTATTTTTTTCGAATCGGATAGAGTGTTCAGGTGAAAGTCATGCTGCAGAGTGATCTCGACTTAAAGATGTTAAGAAGAGAGATCGTGGGTATCGATACCTTTATCGATACCCCTTTCGGAAAAAAATTGATGCTCTATGCGGATTACACGGCATCCGGGCGTTCCTTGCGGTTCGTGGAGCGCTATCTGCATTCTTTACAGACACTCTATGCCAACAGTCATACAGAAGATGATTTCAGCGGGCGGGTCACCACAAAACTCTTACACCAGGCAGAGGAGATGCTCAAACGTGCGGTGAATGCCGGACCAGATGGGAGGATCATTGCCTGTGGCACCGGCGCGACGGGTGCTATCGATCGTATGCAGCAACTCGTCGGTGTCAAACTGCCGGCCGCGAGTCGATCGTTGTTCCACAGCCTGCTCCAGGGTTTTGTCGGGCCCGGAAGTATGTCGGCGCTCATGGAGCATATCGAGCAGCATCAACCGGTGGTTTTTGTAGGGCCGTACGAACACCATTCCAATGAAATATCCTGGAGAGAGAGTCTGGCCACGGTGGTGGAAGTGAGAATGGATGGCGACGGCGGGATCGACCTGGATCATCTGGCCCGGTTGCTGGATCAACCGGAGTATCAGGGCCGCCTGCGGATCGGTTCATTTTCCGGGGCATCCAACGTCACCGGTATGCGCTCACCCGTTCACGACATAGCGCGATTGCTCCACAGCCGGGGAGCGTTGGCATTCTTCGACTTCGCGGCATCAGCACCTTATGTACCGATCGATATGAATCCGGAGACAAACGGGCAATTCGGTGATACCTCCCTCGATGCCGTATTCATTTCTCCCCATAAGTTTCTGGGTGGCCCCGGTTCCAGCGGGCTGCTGGTATTCAATAAGCGCTGTTATCACGATGAGCTGCCCCCGAGTATTGCAGGTGGTGGGACTGTGGACTATGTGGGGCCGGAAGATCACGATTTTGTCAGCGATATCGAAGCCCGGGAGAAGGCCGGTACTCCGGGGATCCTGCAGACACTCAAGGCTGCATTGGTGTTTGAGATAAAGGAAGCCATAGGGATCGAGCTGATCGAACAGAAGGAAGCGGAGACAATACGGCGGGTCTTCGAGCGATGGAACGGGCATCCGCAGATCGAGATATTGGGTAACCCCGATCCCGATCGGCGGATCGGTATCGTCTCTTTCAATGTCCGGGATCCCAAGGGGCATTATCTTCACCCCCGTCTGGTAACCGTTCTCTTGAATGATCTGTTTGGTATTCAAAGCAGGGCTGGCTGTTCCTGTGCGGGTCCATACGGGCACAAGTTGCTGGACATTGATCCGGTGAAGGCAGCCGAGTACAGAAACTGGATCAGCCGTGGGTATCATGGGGTCAAGCCCGGCTGGTGCCGCGTCGGTTTTCACTATGTCTTCGATGAGGCTGAGACCCAATACCTGATTGACTGCATAGAGTTTGTGGCTGAATTCGGCTATCTGTTCGTTCACCAGTACCGGTTCAATGCCCGGGATGGGGGCTGGCAACACAAATCATGGCAGGAGAAAACGGTGGAGTTTTCACTGCAGATGGCATTGAAAACGCCCGATGAATCGGGTGCGACTCCAATCAGAGACGAACAGCGTGTGGTGCTCTATCGGAACTATTTGAAGGTGGCCGGGGATCAGGCAGAGCAGTTGTTGAACAGCGGGGCAGCAGCAGGAGTTGAAAAAGATCAACAGGCCTGAATTCGATCGCCTACCGAACGGTGGGGATATCGATGCCTGCATGCTGGCTGATCGACCATCAGTGCGGCAGCGGTTGAGGAGTCTTCGGAAACGTATTGGCAAGTCCGGGCTGGACGAAACGGCGCTGGGGCGGCTGTGGGAACGGGTCGATGCCTCGCGGGGACTGGCGGAACGTCGACGGGCACTGCTGCCGGTCCCAGAGTTCCCCGCCAACCTGCCGATCAGCGAATGCCAGCAGGAGATCGCCGGGTTGATTCGTGATCATCAGGTATTGATTCTGTGCGGGGAAACAGGGTCTGGGAAATCCACCCAGCTACCAAAAATCTGTCTCTCCCTGGAGCGTGGGGTGTTTGGGAAAATAGGGCATACCCAACCCCGGCGTATCGCCGCTCGCAGTCTGGCCTCCCGGATATCAGATGAGATGGGGCGGGAGCTGGGAGCCTCCGTCGGTTATAAAGTGCGGTTCCAAGACCGGGTAAGTCCGGAGAGTCACATAAAACTGATGACCGATGGCATGCTCCTGGCGGAGGTACAGCGGGATCGCTGGCTCAATGAGTATGACACCCTGATCATTGATGAAGCTCATGAGCGCAGCCTCAATATCGATTTTCTGCTGGGCTATCTGAAAAATCTGCTGCCACGGCGGCCTGATCTCAAACTGATTGTCACCTCGGCCACCATCGATCCAGATCGATTCAGCAGACATTTTGGCAATGCCCCCGTCATCAATGTCTCCGGCCGGACGTTTCCCGTGGAAGTGCGCTACCGCGCACCGGAAGAAGAAACGGAGGGGGGAGAGCGGGGGGAACCGGTTCAAGGCGCCTTGCTGGATGCAGTGGATGAACTGTCACGTGGCGGCAAGGGGGACATTCTGGTGTTTCTCAGTGGTGAACGGGAAATAAGGGAAACAGCGGAACACCTGAGAAAGCACAAGCTCCACCTCACCGACGTCCTGCCCTTGTATGCCCGGCTTGGCCGTGCGGAACAGTCGCGCATCTTCAAGCCGGGCGGACGGCGTCGCATCATACTATCCACCAACGTGGCAGAGACTTCTCTGACTGTACCGGGCATTCACTACGTCATCGATACCGGATTTGCCCGTATCAGCCGTTACAGCCATCGCAGCAAAGTGCAGCGACTGCCTGTGGAACCGGTCTCTCAGGCCAGCGCGGATCAACGGAAAGGGCGCTGCGGACGTATCGCCGAAGGCATCTGTATCCGCCTCTACAGTGAAAAGGATTTTGTTTCCCGTCGGGAGTACACCGAACCGGAGATACAGCGTACCAACCTGGCTTCGGTAATTCTTCAGATGAAAATTCTGGGATTCGGTGACATTGAATCCTTTCCTTTCATCGACCCGCCCGATAACCGTCTGATCAAGGACGGTTACCGGGTACTGGAAGAAATCGGTGCCATTGGCGGGGATCGCCGGGTCACCCGTATGGGCCAGCAGTTGGCAAAGCTGCCTGTGGATCCCAGAATCGGACGCATGCTGCTTGCCGCCGCTCATACCCATTGCATGGAAGAAGTCTTGATCATTGCCGCCGCATTGAGCGTTCAGGACCCCCGGGAAAGGCCACTGGATAAACAACAGGCCGCTGACGAAGCGCATCGGATGTTTCGAGACGAGCAGTCAGACTTTATTGGCGCCATTACGCTGTGGCGGTATCTGGAGGAGCAAAGACGGCATCTCAGTCGACGTAAGTTCCAGCGGCTTTGCCGGGACCATTTTCTATCCTGGAACCGGGTGCAGGAGTGGAGTGATATCCATCATCAACTACGTGGTCAGATGCATGAAATGGGTTACCGGGAGAATCAGGTCGAAGCGGATTATGAAACCATACATGAAGCCCTGTTAAGTGGTCTGCTGAGTAATATCGGTTTCCGTGCCAGCGGTAAGGAACGCGAGTATCAGGGAGCCCGGGGTAGTCGATTCATGATATTTCCGGGTTCGGGCCTGTTCAGGAAACAACCAAAATGGGCGGTGGCGGCAGAACTGGTGGAAACCAGTCGGCTTTACGCCAGAACAGTCGCCACCGTCAAGCCGGAGTGGATCGAGAAAACGGCCGGGCATCTCGTCAAAAAGGGTTTCTCCGAACCCCACTGGGAGAAAAACCGGGGGCAGGTGGCGGCCTATGTACGGATCAACCTGTATGGACTCACGCTGGTTCCTCGACGTAAAGTCAACTACGGTCCTATCGATCCCGGGGTATCCAGAGAGATATTTATTCGATCTGCACTGGTGGACCGGGATTTCAATACCCGGGCTCCTTTCTGGCGCCACAATAGTGAGCTGATCGATTATGTGGAGCACCTCGAGCACAAATCCCGGCGCCACGATCTGCTGGTGGATGAGCAGGATATTTACGCTTACTACGACAAACGCCTGCCGGAAGGGATATACAGCACCCCTCTGTTCGATAAATGGCTCCGCGAGGCGACTCGCACCAGTCCCAAACTGCTCCATATGCGGATGGGGGATCTGGTTCGGGAAGAGAGTGCATCGGTTTCAGACGGCCAGTTTCCGGATCGAATGGAGATCAACGGTACCCCTCTGCCCCTGATGTATCACTTCGAACCTGGTCATGAGGCTGATGGTGTAACCCTGAAAATTCCCCAGACGATTTTGAATCAGGTGACCGAGGATCGTTGCGAGTGGCTGGTACCCGGCTTACTGCGCGAACGGGTCATCGCTCTGCTGCGCTCCCTTCCCAAACAGTTGCGTAAATCCTTCGTCCCGATTCCCGATGTGGCCGATGCCTGCCTGAAAGTACTGGAACCCTCCGACAAACCCCTGGTTCGGGCTTTGGGAGAACAACTCAAGGCAATGACGGGTGTACACGTTCCGGAAGATGCCTGGCAGGAGTATGTTCTGCCTGAGTACTTGAGAATGAACTTTCAGGTGGTCGATGACAGAGGACGGCAGATGGAGACATCCCGGGATCTGCTCAATTTGAAGAAACGCTTTGCCGGTGAGGGCAGCGGGGGGCACCATACACATACTGATACGGGGCATGACAGGAAAGGGATAACCCGTTGGGACTTCGGCGCGCTGCCAGAGTCGGTCTCTATTCGCCGGGGCGGGATCGATCTCAAGGGTTACCCTGCACTGATCGATGAAAAAGATTCGGTGGCCTTGCAGGTGCTGGATTCCCTGAATAATGCGCAGCGAGTCCATCGAGTGGGGCTGCGTCGTTTATACATGCTCTCCCTCGCCAAAGATATTCGCTATCTGCGCCGTAATCTATCGGGTCTTCAGCGAATGCGGCTGCAATACAGCAAGGTTGCCAATCCACCGAAAGGGCTGGAGCTGAAGGGAGGGGGAGGTGACCTGGAGGGTGAACTGGTCGGGCTCATAATCGATCTGACGTTTATCGAAGGGTTGGATCCGGTGAGGGACGAAGGGGCATTTTCCAAACGTATCGAGGAAAGAAAGGTTGGGCTGATGACCCAGGCGGCAGAAGCCCTCAAACTGGTTCGACAAATACTGGATCGTTATCAGGAGGTACGTAAGAAGCTGTCTGGGATCACCCAGGTGAATTGGATGGCATCAGCGACCGATGTGAAGGAACAGCTGGACCGGCTGGTTTTTAAAGGGTTTCTCAACCGTACGCCCTATCCACAGCTTCAATGCTTCCCACGTTACCTTCAGGCGATCGCTGTACGACTGGACAAGCTGGGTCATGCCGTTGCCCGGGATCGGCAATTGATCCAGGAAATGAGCGGGCAGTACCGTCAATGGCAGGTTTGGGATGAGCGGTGCCGCACCAATGGTAAGGCGGACGAAAGGATCGATGAAATGCGCTGGCACCTGGAGGAACTGAGGGTGTCTCTGTTTGCCCAGGAACTGGGTACCGCTTATCCGGTTTCCCTCAAGCGGATCGGCAAGCGCTGGAAGGAGCTGGGGCTTTGACAGGACAGGGTGGGCATGTCTGTCGAGGGACATCAGGATCATCCTGAGTTGGCTGGCGATCAGGGTTGGGGCTCAACGCAACGCATATCCCGGTAATTTCATCCTCTGGGGAGATTGTGCGACACATTGCATTTCTCTGGACCAGAGGTGAATGCAGGCCTTTCCGGCGCTTTTTTTGGTCAATCCCACCAACAGTACTTTCCAGGTCGTGCGCTTGTTGAATGAGCGCCGAAGTATAGCCATCCTGGATCCACCAATGACTTCTGCCGCCGTTGCACGTGACTTTCTGGCAGCCGCGTTCGCCTGCCTTTTGCTGGCATAGATGCCTATTAAAAGACCCCAGCCAGGGAGAGGGGTTCGAGTGAGTATAGTTCTTTCCTGACATTCGGTTTGTGAGAAACGTTGGGGAGGCGGGCGTTCGTCAGGAGGCAGCTCGTTCAGGGTTGCGATAGGCGTGCCTTCGGCTTGTTCCTCGATTTTCTTGAAACCTTCCTCCAAAAGCTGGCGTGCCCGGCGGTTTCTCGATCCGGAACTTCCCGACCCCAGCACCACGGCAATCAGTCGCACGCCAGACCGTTCTGCGGAGATCACTATGTTGTAGCCCGAATGGCATGTAAAACCGGTCTTTATTCCGTCCGTACCGGTGACACTGCCAATAAGACCATTGGTCGTGCTGCGGCGTCTGCCTTTGAATGCGAAGGTACGGTTGGAGAAAAAGTGGAAATACTGGGGAAAGTCCTGTAGCAGGCGTGTACCCAGAATCACCATATCCCTGGCCGTGATGACCTGGGCATCATCGGGTAACCCGTTGGCGTTGCGAAAGACCGACTCGCTCATACCGAGTTTTCCGGCTTCTTCTGTCATCTGCCGGGCAAATGCTTCCTCGGTTGTGGCGATACGCTCAGCCAGCACGACGGCCGCATCATTGGCCGACACGGTAGCCACTGCGAGTATGGCATTCTCCACGCTGATAGTTTCACCAGAAGAAAGGCCAAGTCGGGTACTGGGTTGTGACGATGCGTGGGGTGAAACTTCAACGGACTCCTCGAGGGTCAAGGTTTCATCCTGTAACGCCATGAAGGTCAGGTAGAGTGTCATCATCTTAGTCAGGGAGGCCGGGTGCCAGCTGCGCCGGGCTTCCTGCTGATGCAGTATGACGTTACTGCCCGTTTCCACCAGCATTTCCGGGTAGTCGGCGGCAGTGCAACAGGAGAAAGGCAGCAGCAGGAACGGCAGATGCCTGGTACAGATGTTCCCAATCATTTCAGTCCACTCGAATTAAAGGTAGAGGGCAAGTCGCACCCTTCATCAAGGGTTGGATGTACAAGATTACCCGTAGTTCGGACTGAGACCAGTCAGCGAGTAATTCTGGTTGGAAGAAAAATGCTGCAAGGCGCCTCGCAGCCTGGGTCCGCGGGGAGCAAGGGCTTACTCGACTTCTCAGCCAGTATTTCGTCTTCTAGTGAAGAAAACTTAACCGCGTCGTCGGCATCCTGATGTAAAAACACGGCTAACAGATGGGGAAAATCGGATTATTCTGTCAGCATGCAAGCTCGCTTGTCCTTCGGTAAATGCATCACAGACAGGCTGCAATCAGCCGGAAAGGACGAGCAGGACCACCGAGAGAAAAGACGGTGAGTTAGTTGAGAAACGGAAAAGCCGGTTACATGACAGGTAACCGGCTTTCATCAATACAACAGGCTCATCAAAGGTCTATTCAGGACGTTCCAGGCGAGAATTCTGGTCCGATACGATACCCTGGAGTCTGACGGTATGTGTCAGATGGAGCAGGTCATATCCTGTCCACAGCACTGGGGGGATTTGATCTTGCCATGTCCATTCGGGCATTCGGAAATCTGTACTTCATTGCCGTCATCCAGTTTCAGGGTGCCGTTCTCCAGGGGAGTATCACACTTTCCGCAAGTCGCGTTGACGCTCATTCCACACACTTTACACTCGTAGGTAGCCATTTTATCCAGTCCTTAAAACAGAGATGTATTGGGTTTTCCAGCGCCCAAATATAGCAATCGCTATCATGACTGTCCATCGTGCGGAAGGTTAGTGATGGATACAATACCCGAGACTCCGAGTCCTGACTGTGGGACAGGCTCGCCTGCCTTGGAAAATGGGTACTGTTCATGGTCTACTAGCAGGTTAGTCATTAACAATTTACCAGGCAAATCGCCATGTCAATATGTTCCTGTGGAACTGGATTGGACCTCGATACCTGTTGCGGTCCCTTACTGTCGGGTGAGACCCATGCGGAAACAGCCGAGGCACTGATGCGTGCCCGTTACAGTGCCTTTGCGATGAGGAAGATAGATTTTCTGAGCAACAGCCTTCATCCCGATCATCGTGAAGACCATGATGCGCCCGCAACCAGGCGCTGGGCGGAGAATTCCGAGTGGTTGGGACTGGAGATTCGTTCCACTACTGCCGGTGGAGCATCGGATGATGAAGGAGTGGTGGAGTTTATTGCCACCTTCAAGGAAAAGGGAGTCATTCGCCGGCATCACGAGAAGAGCCAGTTTCGGAAAGAAGGGGATACCTGGTATTACGTTGACGGGGAGATGGTTCCCCCTAAAACCGAGGTACATCAGCAACCTAAAGTCGGCCGGAATAAGCCCTGTCCCTGCGGTAGTGGAAAGAAGTACAAGAAGTGCTGCGGTGGGTAGAAAGAGGGTGCTACCCACTGTTTCGAGCCTGCTTTCGGACAGTTGAGGAAACTGGGTCGTCTCTGTCCGGGTGGTGAGTCGGCCTTTCGGCCAGAAATCGGTCCTTTGACCAGGAAATGGAACAAACGACAGGGCGCGCCAAACTTGCCGAAAGCGGCAGTAAAGGTGGTGTCCGGTCTGGGCGTCAGGCGGATTAAAGAGTACCAGCATCTGCTGTTTTTTAAAAATGCCCGTAGCGCACCCAAGGTATTGCTTTGGCTTGAAAAATCGATAAGAATCTACCTGGTGAAATGGTCGGGAATTATCTAACCATTTGACAATAAAAGAAATATTATCTAGCCTAGTGTACTGACTCAAGATTAAGTGCTCATCTGACCTGCCCGGATGTAAGGTATGGCGGGGCAGGTTTATTGACACATTACTAGGATTCCATTTGGAGGATTTATGAAGTTAGTTTCAGCTGTTCCGCTACTTCTGGTCGGCACGCTCTCTACGGCCTATGCGGGATCGGAATGTGGTAGTATCGCGATCGCCGATATGAACTGGAATTCTGCCACCCTCATGGCTAACGTGGATCGATTCATACTGGAGCATGGGTACGGCTGCAAAGCCGAACTGGTTCCCGGGGACACCATGCCCACGGGTACTTCCATGACTGAAAAGGGTGAGCCCGATATTGCACCGGAACTCTGGAGCAATTCCCTGAAAGCAGCACTGGATAAAGGTGTTGCCGAGAAACGCCTGAGGATTGCCGGCAAATCTCTGTCTGATGGGGGAGAAGAGGGGTTCTGGGTACCCAAATACCTGGTGGATAAGGACCCCAGTCTCGCCACGATCAAGGGGGTGATAGCTAACGCCGGGATGTTCAAACACCCCGAAGATCCTGATCGTTCCGCTTTTTATGGCTGTCCTGCAGGCTGGAACTGCCAGATAACCAGCGGCAATCTGTTTAATGCGTTGGGTCTGGAAAAGGCCGGTTTCGACTTGGTGGATCCTGGATCGGGCGCCGGTCTTGCCGGTTCCATCGCCAAGGCATACGAACGTCAACAACCTTGGTTCGGCTACTATTGGGCACCAACCGGGGTACTTGGAAAGTACAAGATGGTCAAGGTTGATTTCGGTTCCGGCGTCAAAGAGGAACACTACACCAAGTGTATCAGCCAGGCGGATTGCGAGAATCCGGAAGTCACCATGTATCCTCCTTCACCGGTTCATACGGTGACCACCGAAGGTTTCGCAGCCAGGGCCCCGGAGGCTTACGCCTATCTGGGCAAGCGGGCATTCAACAATGCTCAGATGAACGACCTGCTGGCATGGATGGAAGAGGAACAGGCCGATGGTGACGTGGTGATGGAGCACTTCCTGAAAAACTACGAGGGCACCTGGACATCCTGGGTACCCGTACCCGTAGCCGCCAAGGTCAAGAAGGCTCTCGCCGAAATTTGACCGTATCGACCAGGCCGTCGGGGGGAGTATTATCATTCCCCGATGGCCTCTTGTTTTTTTATTGAAAGAGTCCCTTGCCGATGGCTGAATCCTCCTGGTTTACCGATTTTCCAGCAATGGAGCGCAGTGACCTCCTGACTATCCGTAAAACCCTGGACGCCGGGTATCGGGAATTCTCACGCACCTATGGTGATTTGATCGAATCTTTCTTCGATCCTCTCCTGTCTTTTCTGGTCTGGTTCGAAAAGCTGCTGCTGGCTTCACCCTGGTGGGCGGTCATTCTGGCAATTACCTTTCTGGTTTATACCGCCAGCCGGTCCGCCAGGCTCTCGGTAGCAGTGATGATTGCCTTTCTGCTGATTGGCTATTTCGGTATGTGGGACAATACCATGCGGACGCTGAGTATTATCACGGTCTGCACCATCTTATCGATAGCGCTGGGGATACCCATCGGCATCATGATGTCCCGCTCTGACCGGGTACAGTCCATAGTGACCCCGGTGCTCGACATCATGCAGACCATGCCCGCTTTCGTGTATCTGATACCGGTTGTCATGCTGCTGGGTATCGGCAAGGTTCCGGGAGTGATTGCGGTGGTGATCTATGCAATTCCTCCAGTAATCCGGTTGACCAACCTAGGTATTCGTCTGGTGGACAAGGAGGTACTCGAAGCGGCCACGGCCTACGGTGCGAACGCCTGGCAGCGTCTGACGGGGGTGCAGTTGCCTCTCTCACTCCCAACCATCATGGCTGGTATAAACCAGACGATCATGATGGCGCTTGCGATGGTGGTTATCGCTTCCATGATCGGTGTGAAGGGACTGGGGCAGCCTGTACTGAAATCCATTACCAACCAGTATTTCACTCTGGGCCTGTTCAATGGTCTTGCCATTGTTGCTTTGGCAATCATGTTCGATCGTGTTTCACAGGCCTACGCAAAACGTACCCAAAGGCACCTGGGGGGTGCACAGCATGACTGATCCATTTATAAAAATAGAAGGCCTTTACAAGATTTTCGGAACAGATCCAGAGTCGGTTTTACCTCAGGTATTGGAAGGTCGGAGTAAGGATGAGATCCTTTCAGAAACCGGGCACACCCTGGGTCTGAAAGATATCAATCTGAGTATCGAGAAAGGCAGGATTTTTGTCATCATGGGGTTATCCGGCTGCGGCAAGTCGACCTTGATCCGGCACTTCAATCGTCTGGTGGAGCCCACCAAAGGCCAGATCACTGTGGATGGCGTTGATGTGATGCACCTCAACCGCAAACAGTTGGAATCATTCCGCCGGCACAAGATGTCCATGGTGTTTCAGCGTTTCGGTTTGATGCCTCACCATACGGTCCTCGAGAACGTCGCCTATGGTCTCTGGGTACAGAATGTTGACAAAAAAACCCGAACCGAGAAGGCGAAACAATGGCTTAAATCGGTAGGACTGGCCGGTTACGAAGAACAGTATCCCTCGCAGCTTTCAGGGGGGCAGCAACAACGGGTGGGACTGGCCCGTGCGCTTTGTACGGATGCCGATATCCTGCTGATGGATGAAGCTTTTTCCGCTTTGGATCCTCTGATTCGCAGCGAGATGCAGGATCAGTTGATCGAATTGCAGGAAAAGCTCCATAAGACCATCATATTCATTACCCATGATCTGGACGAAGCGCTACGCCTGGGTGATCGCATCGCCATTCTCAAAGATGGGGAATTGATACAGGAGGGGGCTCCCGCTGAAATCCTGTTGCATCCAGCCAGCGATTACGTGGAAGCGTTCGTCAGGGATGTCAATCGTGCACGTGCTCTGACGGTAGAAACGGTCATGAAACCACCGGCATTCAGAATAACAGCCGAAACCATCGGTGAAGCCTTGGAACAGATGCGAAGACTGCCGGTGGACTATGGGTACTACGTCAGCGATAAAGGCTACCAGGGGGTCATCGTTCAGGAGACCCTCGAAGAGGCCGTCAAAGAGGACGCTGCCGATAGCGTGAGCGAGCAGGTGTTTGAAGAGGTGGCGGCCATTGCTCCGGAATCACTCCTGGAAGAGGTGTTACCCGAAACCCTGGACAAGGACTACCCCTTGCCAGTGGTCGACTCCGGGGGGGGGCTGTGTGGGCAGTTGTCCAGATCATCCATTGCCGATGCGCTTTGTGAACCACAAGGTAAAGAGGGTGAACCACAAGGTAAAGAGGCAGCTTGAAGCTGAAGACCGGCGCTAGTGACCAGCACCCTGGTGTTTCATACTTTGAATTTAAACCACCAGTGATACACCGAGTGATAAGGTGATAGCGAGTGGTTTCTGTGGGTTTCTGGGGGACGGCGGTAGGAAAATCTCTGCTTTGCTCACCAGCGATCAACTGTACTTTTCAGGGTTGGTTTTTGCTCCTGTCACCGGCTCGGAAACCACAGTCGGATGCCTTGCCGGTTACTGTCATCCTGTGAGCTGTTTACTGGAAACGGTAGATAATTGAGGCTAGTCTATGCAGTAAGCTTTGGGCAGTATCTGATCTCAAGGTTAAAGAGTTCGATGTGCTTGCCGAAATAACGAGTTACTGAGAAGGAAAAAAACCGGTTTGGTAGATCAATGCGCCGATTTCACCTGACAGAACTGTTCGTCTGCATGATTGCAGGGCTACTGTTGGCTGCAACGGTGGCCCACGCTGAGATCTATAAGTACAGAGACAGTATGGGTAATATCCACTACACCGATCACCCGGTGAAAAAGGGATCGGGGCTGAGCCTGATGTGGCGATCGGGCAACGACCCGATGTATGGCGGAGCTTCGGCACGGATCAATATTTCCGCTATGAAAAAGAACAGGGCACGTTTCAGCAGCCTGATCAATGACGTGGCGAAGAATGCCCGGGTGCATCCGGAGCTGCTTCACGCTGTCGTAAGGGCGGAATCCGCCTATGACCCCAGGGCTCGTTCCCGTAAGGGTGCTGAGGGGCTTATGCAACTGATGCCCGCCACCGCCAGCCGCTACCAGGTGCGCGACAGCCTGGATCCCGAGCAGAATCTCACAGGGGGCGCTCGTTATCTGCATGACCTTCTGAAGATGTTTGGTTCGAACCTGAAACTGGCTCTGGCTGCTTATAATGCCGGGGAAAACGCGGTAAAAAAGTATGGCAACCGAGTGCCGCCCTATCCAGAAACCCAGAACTACGTCAGGAAAGTCATTGTTTTCTATAAAGAAAACCGCAAAAACTCTGCATACTCTGCTCTAACAAGATAGCTCTTATGGCCTGGCGTGTGCCGACCGGGTAGTCCCGGAGGGTTACACCTGAACCTCGATCCGGAAGTGTCAGATATTCTCCCAGCCCTGGGATTCCAGAAAACGTTACTGATAGCTGAGGAGTTGTTCGATCAGGTTGGCGTTTTGATCTGATATATCAATGATTTGAAACCCTGCCCAATAGTGTCTCTGGTCTGACGTCTCCTGGGACCAGAGGCATTCTGCACCGAGTTCAATATCACCTGACTTCTCCGGTAGCTGAAGCCGTAACTGAAACAACTGATTAGGCGCAATTTCACTGTGGGCGAGCAACATAAAGCCCCCCAGGGACAGGTTGGCAAGCCTCCCCAACGTTGTTTCGGTATTGATATCAACAATTCCGATGTTTTTATCAACGGGAATGCGTGGATGAAATCTCAGTTCCTGCATGACGCTGCTCCGGGGTTAACTTACTTTTGTGTCAGATGAACGGTTTTTGTAACAGGCTGAATACCTTATCCAAAGCACGATCCATGAAGGGCACATCCGATTGTTCCATGATTCTCGCTTTCCCTTTACAGACCTGTCGAGCCAGGACATCCACGGGTGTGACCAGTGCCTGTACTCCGGAGCGATCGACAAACATGTACTTTCTGGTTACCGGACTGAACCATGAGAGTTTTAGCCGGTGGGTTTTGCCTTTTTTGTCTTCTATTTCGAACAGGGTCCCGAACTTAAGTTTCCGCAGTTGCTCAACCATTGCTTTTTCCTTGTTTGACAAGGGCTTGCTGGGGAGTTGCGTCTTGGGCTTCTGCCAGGCAGTCTGATTCTCTGATTCCTGTTCGTTTTCCGGTGTGTTTGCTGCAGAAATGTTGGTGTTGACATAGGAAGTCAACAGGTCAAAAAGTGCCTGGAGGTCCGGTTGGTGATAATCACCCATGGATTCCAGGCCCTGTTCTATGCGTTGTTGCAAATCAGGGATGAGGGTTTTGAGTTGGGTCTTGAGTTCGGGTTTCTGTCGGGATTCACAGGCTTTGATGATATCGTCGATAACCCGAATCACCTCTTTCCATTCACTGCTTCCCTCGATGTTAGGATCCCGCAGTAACATCAGGATCATCTTGTCGAGCCAGGCTCTGTTGAGAAAGCGCTCCACGGCAGGGGGAAAGCGCCGGCCATCGATCTGTTTTTGTATGACTCGCTCGCCCCTGTCCCGGGCATTTTCCAATCGCTCCCGTCCTTGTGCTGCTTCCTGTGCCCGTACTTCAACCACCTTCGCTTTCTGTTCCAGGTCCTTGATCTTAGTAGTCAGTTTCTCATAGGCCGTGTCAAAAACCGCCACGTCCTCTTTGAAATCCGAGAGAATCAGGTTTACACACTCTTTCATCGAGTAGTAGATGCCCCGCCGCAGATCGTCTTCCTGAATCCACTGCATACCCGCTTGCACCATCAGATTGAGCAGCTTTCTCGCAATATGCTGGGTATCTATCAGGAATCGGTGATCGACGATAGCAACCTTGAGGTAGGGGGTATGGAGATGACTGATGAGTGCTTTGGCAATATTGGGCAGAGCTTCTTCATTAAGGACGTGTTCAAACAACATTCCCACCAGTTCAATGGTGTCCAGATCGGCACTTGGTATCGTATTCCTGTCGATCGTTTGGAACAGCTGTTCTCTCTCTTCCGTAAGGCGTTCTCTGACGTTATTCAGGTCCTGCTCGTTGACAACTACGCTGACGGGGCGATCACCCGTGTCAATACCACTGGGCGCGAAACTGGCGCTCTGCATGGATTGCAGGTCGTGGATGCCGGAAACCAGTGCCGGTGTATCCACCATTTGACGCGCAGGGGCGTTGGGGTTGAAATCCGGATGCTGGGCATAACGCGGATCCTCGCTGCGGCGTGAAGTCAGGAGGCTGCGTATGGTTTCGAAGAGTTCCTCTCCCAAAGGCATACCTTCCATGGACCCGGTGGAGCCTTGCTGAGAGGGAGTAGATGGCTGCCCCGGGCCAGTCCCGGGTTGACGGGGCTGGCCCCGTCGTTGATGCTGGTACGGTTGCCGGGGTTGCTCCGGAAGGGGGGCATCCACCGGGTCATCTTCGTTGTTATCACTCTCTCCGACAGTCTCTTCCGGTTTGTTGGGATTTTTGGGAGCCTCGAACTTGAGGTTAGGAAAAATCCCGGCATCAGCCAGTTTGGCATTGATCTCTTTGTAGAGTCCTCCCAGTTTTCTCATGACAAATTTGTCAAACAGGGCGTGGATGATCAGCAGGATACTGGTTTCAAATCCGAACTCTGCCGACGCTTTCTGAATAGCCAGGGCAATGTGTATGGGGCCTGCAGGAATATCCTTCTCTTCGAGAATCTTTCCTCCATTGATCATCGACAGTCTCTGCCGCAGCGCATGCAGTTCCTGAAAGCAATCGCTTCGGGTCCGCTCTATCATGTTGAGAAGGGAAATCTGCTGGCTGAACTCGTTATCGTCCACCAGTTCCAGATTACTCTGGCTGTCAGTCCGGGGTTCAAGGATAGGACTGTCGTAGGTAATGCAATGCTGCTTCGAAAACTCTGTGAAACCCCTCGAGATCTCTTCCGTGAACGTCTGCTCAACGAGTTCCCTGTTGGCCGTCACTATAGTGATGGCGTCTACAAACTGGAACTGGCTCTGGTTGGTATCTGCGCGATCGATAAAATCCAGGAAAGCGGGCTCAACCTGATTGAACATCTCCGATATCAAGCTTTCCAGGGTGGCCAACGTTATGTCTCTGTTCTCCTGCATCACAGGGAGATAACGTTGTTGCTGATTGCTGCGACTCTTAGTCACTGTTTACCTCTGTATTCTTCCGAATCACCGTGTAAAAGGGTTCTATGTCGTATAGATCTTTCTTCGGGTTTCTCTGAAGCTTCCGTGTGTTCAATCCAGACACTGACGTATGTGTAACAGCATCCATCCGGAATGGGTGGTTGCCGGCGGAAATCCGGGGTATGTCATTCCCGATTTCCGTCTGAAGACACTCGTGGGATGAGTTACCGGATGTTATATGACTAATCGTCCCCTTCAACAGGGCTTTCCCGGGGTGTGAGTAACAATCTTTCGGCCTCCATTTCGCTGCTTGCAAAAATCAGGCGTACTAGAGAAGTATCGTCCGCTGCCTGTTCTGACCGTCTCTTCCTCACCTGCCCCCGGGCTTCTTTGTACGAGTTGTGCTGGTCAAGACACTGGAGCTTGTTGTCCTCGCTGATGCGGTAGACAAAATACGGCATTTCCCCCTCCGGTATTACTATGTATCCCAACAGGGAAGAATATCATGTCCTAAAGAACCATAACATAAGTAAATGCACCAATAGAGAATATCGGCAATTGGAGATGAAAATTGAGGAGTTCAACCCAGATTCGGGTTGTTGTCAGTCAGACTTGTTCAATAGTGATCAACTGCTCGCTTCAGTTGCAGATTGTGGTCGTTCAAAACGAACCAGAAATGCCAGCAGGGCGGGTACGACGAATAGCGTAAGCAGTGTCGAAAGTGCCAGTCCTCCCAGAATGACACTGCCCAGCCCCCGGTAAAGCTCGGTTCCGGAACCTTGAGCAACCACCAGAGGCAACAGCCCGAACAGACTGGTGCTCGTGCTCATGAAGATGGGCCTGATACGCGTCCGAACCGAGTGTCGTATGGCTTGTTGTCCTTCCATGCCACTGTATCGGATATTATTCAGGGTCTGATGTACGATCAGGATAGCATTGTTGACGACGGCACCCACCAGAATGATGAACCCGAGCATGACCAGGATATCGAAGGGTTGCTGGGCAAGGAACCGATCCGTAAGCGCCAGGCCGATAAAGCCCCCGGCAGCAGCCAGCGGCACCGAGAAAAGGATGATGAGCGGATACAGGTAACTGGCGAAGAGTGCCGACATCAGGAGATAGGTAATGACCACCGCGAGAATAAAATTCCACTGCAGTGCCAGTCGGGTTTCCGTGAGCTTATCCGCATTACCCCCCGTTGATACCGTCACTCCCTGCAATGCACCTGATTGCTCCAGCTTGGGAACCAATTCGTCGGAAATCAACTCCATGGCGCTCTGAAGGGGCATTTCGTCCGGTGGAGTGACCTGCAGGCGAATATTGCGGTTTCGTTCCAGATGATCTATCTGGGTCATGCCCTGACCGTACTCCAGAGCCACCAGATCACGCAGTTGGACCAATTCACCGAAGGCATTGGTTATTTCACTTTCGAGCAGCGTTTCCGGGGTCAGTGTGCCGCTTTGACTGCTGTTGACAAGAAGATCCATAGACTTCTCTCCATCGGGTTTGTAGTCTCCAATCCGACGTCCATCCATCAGCACATCAACGTAAATGCCCAATTCCTCTTCGCTGAAGCCGTTTGCCACTACCTTGGAGCGGTCGGGTACCAGATTGGCTTCCGGATAGCTGATTTCCAGGGAAGGTACCGGCCTGACCTGGGCATCGGGAATCCCTTGTTTGATCATCCCGAACAGGGTGCGGGCAGCAGCGACGATCTCCCCGTTATCGTTACCGGACACATTGACGTCTACTGTGCGTCCCTGTCCGATGCCGGACTCAAAGATACCCCGCTGGATGCTTACCCCGAACATGCCGGGAATTGAGTTCATAATCCGGGTGAACAAGGGCATCATTTTCCTTGCTTCGGTGACATGAACACTGGTTCCACCAAACAAGGTAACCGCATCAGATGCTACAAAGAATATGTTCTGTATCTTCGGGACCCCGTCCAACCAGTCTTGTTCAAGGTGAGGTTTGACCTGTTCATAGATATAGGTACCCACCTCCTGGCGCTTCTCCTCGGAGTAGCCGGGTGGTGGCACCAGGATATTCAGGATCAGGTTCCGGTTTCCCTGGGGGAGGTATTCCGCTTTTGGCAGCAGCAAGGCAACTGCGCTTATTGATGCGGTAGTAAAAAATATGACGGTCAGAAGCCGGGTGACAGCGTTCTTCAGGCTCAGGCGGGAAAACCACATGATGACCCTGACGAAATAGTTACCTTTGCCGGGTTCAGCCACCAGCTGATGGGCGTTTTTTCCCGCAATCTTATAAAAACGGTTGGTCATCGCCGGGATGACCGAGATGGATACGAAAAGACTCAGGATGATCGAGCTGGTAATGGCGATGGCGATGTCTCGAAACAGTTGTCCAGCCTCTTCTTCAATGTAAATAACCGGCAGGAATACCGCTACGGTGGTGATGGTTGAGGCCAACACGGCTCCCCATACCTCTCGGGTGCCGTCATAGGAAGCCTGAAACGGACCTTTGCCCATTCGCCGGTGCCGGTCGATGTTTTCAAGCACCACGATGGAGTTGTCCACCAGCATACCCACGGCGAAAGTAATACCCGCCAGGCTCATGACGTTGATGTTTCGGCCAGTCAGGTACATAAAAAAGAACGTACCCATGACTGAGATCGGAATGGCGATGGCCACAGCCAGTGTGGAGCTTATGGAACGGAGGAATATGACCAGTACGGCGATAGCCAGGATGCCACCGATCATCAGATTGAGTTTGACGGTTTCGATCGCGGTGTTGATATAAGGTGTCTGGTCGTATACCCAATCGAAGTAGAGACCCCGTTTCAACAACAGGCCCTCGTTCAATGCATCGACGCGCTCTCGCATTTGATTGGTCAGGTCCAATACATTGGCTCCCGCTTCCTTGCGGACGCCGACAACGATCATCGGCTGGCCGTTGTGCAGAACAGCGGGTGGATTGGGTTCATAACCGAATCCCGTATCGGAAACATCCTGTAGCATCACCCGATGTAATCCGTCGTCTATGAGCAGCAGTTCACCAGCATCACCCGGGGACCGGAACTGGCTGATAGTGCGGACCCGGTAGTTTCGCTTGGCAACCCCCAGAGTACCTGCCGACACATCGCTGTTCGCACTCTGAACTCGCCCGATCAGTTGAGACAGGGTGATATTGTGATGTGCCAGCCGACGGGCATTTACTGTTATCTCCAGTCTTTTCTCACTGCCACCGAAGATAAACAGGGAGCCGACCCCCTGAACACGTTCGAGTAAATGACGAACCTCGTTCTCGAAAAACGTACGCTGGGTCTTGATTTGTTCCGGGTCACCCTCACGGGTTTTCAACATCATCCAGATGACCGGGGAATTCTCGTCGCTGGATGTGCTCACTACAGGTTTCTCCGCATTCTCAGGATAGCGGTTCACCTCATTCAATTTGTTGGTCACCCTGACCATGGCATCATCGAGCCGGGTACCCACCTTGAAGGTGAGGCTGATACTCCCATAGTTGTTGTAACTGGAACTCTCCATCGTGGTGAGACCGGAGACACTTTTGAGCACGGCTTCCTGTTCTTCGATAATCTCCTTTTCAATTTCATAGGGGCTGGCACCTGGCCAGTCGGTTCTGACATTGATTTTGGGTGCTTCCACATCGGGAGTGAGTTGCACCGGCAACCGCTCGAGTCCGATTACTCCGAAAAGCACGACCAGTATGACTGCCGAGAAAGTGGAAACCGGTTGACGAATGGAAAGTTTGACCAGATCCATTGGGTTAAGACTCTTGTACTTGGACAGCTTGATTGGGTCTGAGCCGATCATTGCCATCGATGATTACCTGCATCCCGGGCTGAAGGGGTGAAGGTTCGATACCGGCCTGTTCCCCCAGTCTGGTCAGTACGTTGACCGGCAGCATTTTGGCTTTTCCCTCTTCGACGGTGTAAACGAAATCCTTCCCTTTGTTTCGAATCAATGCATCTCTGGGTACCAGTAGCATTTCCCTTTCATCACCGGACGGGACCTCCAGACTGGCTGACATATTACGAGCCATACCGGAGTTGTAAGGTATGGAGATTTTCAGTGTGACACTTTTACTGCGTTGTCGTGCCACCGGGCTGATCGCCAGTGTTTTACCGGAAAGCTTAATGTCCAGGGCACTGATATCTACAGTGAGTTGCTGTCCGGGCTTCTGGAATCGCACCAGGTTTTCTGAAATGGCTACCTTTACTACCAGGTCGCTACTCGAAGCCAGGGTACAAATTGCGGTGCCGGGAGCGATCCATTCACCATTTTCCTTGAGTTTCTCCAGCACGATCCCGTCGAAAGGGGCTAATACTGAACTCTTTTCCAGCTGTAGCTGAAGACGCTTGAGTTCCAGTCCCAGGGTTTCACGTCTCTTCTGCAATGAACGGTGATCGTAGAGTGCTTCGTCATAAGCCTGGCGGCTGGCGGAGTTCTTTTGAAGGAGACTTTCCAGGCGTTTCAGGGAACTGCCTACCTTCTGCAGGTCCGCATCTGCCTGAGCCTGCTGTTTTCGCTTGATCTCCATATCCATCTCTATGAAATCGGTATTGAGTTCAACCAGGGTTTCTCCCTGCTTCACTTCGGTTCCCTCGCTGGTACGTTGCTGGACGATCAACCCCGATACTTCTCCGGACACGTTGGAAACCCGGTCAAAATCGATGACTCCCACAAGCCTGCTGGTGGGTGAAACCTGTTGCTGTTTTACCAGGGCGGTAACCACCTTGGAGGGAGGTGGGCCTTCAGCGGAGGACGAAAGGGCGGCAAGCGCACAGATGAGCACGGCTGTAAAACGAGACAGGTTCATAGTTTATTCTCCAGATGCTCTTATGCGGTCCACCTGTTTATCGGGTTTCCCGGGCAGGATGTCCACCGGGCACAGGTCTGAGCAGGTACAGCAAGCATCATTTTCACGAATCCGTGAAAGGTGGTGTGTGACAATAGTGTTGGAAAAGCCAGGTTCTTGATCGGCGAACATCAAGTGCGTTTTGAAACAAAACTACACTGAGAGAACCGACTGACCTGCGATCAATGGGAATCCCGGTTTGCTGCCAGTCTGAGGGCGCTTACCCGATCCGATTCCATGAATACCGCCGGCCTGACTATATAATCAATTCCTAGTGAAGTCTGGAGGGGGGGGGGGGCAGCCCAACCGGCCTATGTTAACAGATCTGCGGGGCCGGGTTTCACTTAGGGCCGCGAAAATTAGTAAGTTTCCAGAAATTGCATCGGATGAACTGTGCAGCAGTGACCTGACTTGTCGCCGTCACCGATTTGTCAGGCCCCCGTCATACCCGAATGGCACATACTTAAGCTTAAAAGCCTCGTCATTGCGAGCGTAGCGTGGCAATCTCCCTTGTCGTGCCGGGGTTCTGGAGATTGCTTCGTGCCTCGCAATGACGACTATTTGGCTT
>JAAELC010000587.1 GCA_024227135.1 Gammaproteobacteria bacterium | reverse complement strand
TGCCTTTTCCGACGCCCGCCGGATCATCGCCGAGGCAGCACTAAGTGAGGATTTCGAGGGGGTTTGCCCCAAACCGACCAGCCCCCCCAATAAAACCATAGTGGCCACGCTGCTACGCATGGTAGCGTGATCGATCTATGCTTAAATTTCGGGGAAACTTCAGCTGAGTCCGTCTAAGCGGCCTTTCCAAAAAAAGTCCGCTCTACTGCGGTCCAGCCGCTGTTCAATGAATTTCGCCATGATATTGCTGCCGGAGAAAACAAGCAAAAATTTTCCCTGTTCAGTACTCCCAGGATAGTGTAACTTTTGACTCTGAAGGAGGGTCGTACCCCTGATAATAGTCATGCACATGCAGGTTTCATAAATGCAAGAGAACGTTGCAAGAATCAACAAGAGCGACTGGCGAATACCATTGCAGTCCTGGGTTATGCTGGCTATTGTCTCTGGATTACTCCTTTTCGGCTTCTGGGAAGGCTTGGGTGACATGCTCCATCGCTGGAATACCAGAGAGGAATACGGTTACGGCTATTTCATTCCCGTCATCACAGCTTTTTTAATCTGGCAGCGGCGCAATCTGCTGGCGCAGATAGAATTTCGGCCTTCCTGGTTGGGGGTGGTCGTGATCCTGATCGCGGGGGTATTTTTTTTCCTGGGCCAGATAGCGACCACTTTTACATTGGTTCAGTACGCCTTTGTGCTTTGTTTGCTGGGCGTGGCCTATGCGCTGATGGGCTGGAATTCCTTCAAGTGGGTGGCAGGTCCCCTCATCCTGCTGTTTTTCGTTGTTCCTTTGCCCCCCTTCATCTACAACAACCTTTCCGGCAAGCTCCAGCTCATCTCGTCTGAAATCGGGGTGGCGGTGATACGCTTGTTTGGTATCAGTGTGTATCTCGAAGGCAATGTTATCGATCTAGGGAGTTACAAGTTGCAGGTGGTGGAGGCCTGCAGCGGGCTTCGCTATCTCTTCCCGCTGGTCAGTATCGCCTTTATCGCTGCCTACCTGTACAAGGTGGAAATGTGGAAGCGGATACTGGTGTTTCTTTCCAGCATCCCCATCACGATCTTAATGAACAGTTTCCGAATCGGTGTGATCGGCTGGCTGGTCGATAACTGGGGGATTGAGCAAGCGGATGGTTTTCTGCACGATTTTGAAGGGTGGGTCATTTTCATGGCCTGTCTTTCGATACTGCTGTTGGAAATGGCTTTGCTGGCCAAGGTGGGGAAGCATAAATATAGTTTGAAAGAGGTGTTTGGGCTGGAGCCACCAGAGCCATTACCGGAAGGCCTGGAAAGGAAAACTCGGCCCGTTACTCTGGTGCATTACGGGATCTTGGCCTCGGTAGCGCTCATTGCTCTGAGCTCGGTTTATATTCAGGTACAGGAGGAGGTGAGTCCCGATCGGAAATCCTTTGCTGAATTCCCCCTGGAGATTGGTGATTGGCGGGGTAAGGATGAGCTTCTGGAGAGTATCTACCTCAATTCATTGAAGCTTGATGACTATCTGATGGCAGATTATCGCAATTCCCTGGGTGATTGGGTCAATTTTTATGTGGTCTACTACGCCTCCCAGCAGGCAGGTTCTGCTGCGCACTCCCCCCGTTCCTGTATTCCCGGAGGAGGCTGGCAAATCAGTGACGTCACTCAAGTGACCGTTTTTGGTGTCTCCGTTGCCGGGCAACCGTTAACCGTTAACCGAATAGAGATCAAACGTGGGGATTTCAAGCAATTGGTCTACTACTGGTTTCAACAGCGGGGGCGGGTTATCACTAACGAGTATCTGACCAAGTGGTATTTGTTTGTGGACGGGTTGACCAGGAACCGGACCGATGGTGCACTGGTGCGTTTGACCACGAGTATCGGGCCGGGAGAGGACTGGTCGCACGGTGAAGTGCGTCTGCGGGAGTTTGTCAGGAAGGTGGCGCCGATGTTGGATGGTTTTGTACCGGAGTAGATCAGGGTCCGCTTGCCGGGTATGAGCCCCCGTTCGCCGTGTTGCGTGCGTAATCAGTGTTGGAGGTAGTACTACAGGTCCTTAAGGACTGTCTGGCGGCAAGAACTTACCCTCGGGTCAACACACAGACTGCCGATCGCTTTCTTCCTGTTTCGTGGGAGCGGCGCCTCGCCGCGAAAGGGACTCCCCATAGGCGAAATCGCCGCGAGGGCGCGCCTCCCACGGTGTCGTGCCCCACGGTAGCAACCCACTGGATTGGATCTTGTTAACAGTAGCTTAGACAGGTGGATAATCAGGTAGATTTTTGGGTGGGATTTCAACCCGATTCACAGTAGATTCCCGCCATCGCGGAAATGACGCATAGGAATCGGGCCAGATCTCCCCTGACAGATGCTGACCTACCTGTTCTGAGTAGGACGTTTTCAGCCCTGAACCATTATGCATACACCCAGAGATGATGTGCGAGTATGGGCCGCCACATGCGAGAAAATCCGGTGTCATGAGGAGATTCAGGTCGATGACCTGGATTGCGACTGTCCGCTGCCACTTCACAAGTGATACCATCAAAACTTGATTTGTGTAATTTATTTGTATCAATCTTTCGATTTGACGAAATTTGATAAGTCTACTGGTGGAAGTATGAAAAGGAAATTAGTCGTTTGTTGGTGGTTTCTGTTGGTGATTGTCGTGCTGCTGGCTGGTTGCGGTGATGTCGAAGACAGAAAGGCGAAATATTTTCAGCGGGGGATGGAGTTGTTTGAGCAGGGTGACACGGTGAAAGCCCGGCTCGAATTCAAGAACGTGCTGCAGATCGATCCGAAGGATGCCCAGGCTTACTACATGTTTGCCCGGACCCAGGAGGAGGAAAAAAACTGGCGGGCGGCTTACGCATTGCTGTTGAGGGCAGTGGAACTAGACCCGGGGCATGCGGATGCTCAGGTGCATCTGGGCCGGCTGTACATGTTGAGCGGAGAGACCGAAAAAGGCCTGCAGGCGGCCGAGGCGGCGCTGGCGATCGATCCAGAGATGGCCGCTGCGCTGGTGCTAAAGGGTACGGCAGACATGCGTCTGGGCAACAAGGCCGAAGCGCTGGAGCAGGCAACGGCGGCCGCCCGTCTCGATCCCAAGAGTCTGGAGGCGGTGGGCCTGATATCCAGGCTGCATGCAGACCAGGGTGACATGGATCAGGCGATTGCGATTGCCCGGCAAGGACTGGAGCACAATCCGGAAAGCCCGGTTGCCTACATGCTGCTGATCAGTCTCTATGAGAAGAACCAGGATGAGGAGCAGGCGCTGGCGCTGTTCGAAAAGCTGATCGAGCTGCAGCCGGAGAACTTCAGTCTCAGGGCGCGGCTCGCCAGGTACTATCTCGGAAAAGAACAGAAAGAGAAAGCCAGGGCGATTCTGGAAGAGTCAGTTTCGGTGCTACCGGATGAATCCAAGGCGAAACTGTCGCTGGTCGAGTATCTGTATCAGCAGGAAGACAAAGCGGAAGCCGAATCCCGGCTGAAAGCATTTGTCGAGCAGTCTCCGGATGACCTTCAATTGCAGATGGCGCTGGTTCGGCTCTACACGAATACCGGTCGCAAGGAAGCAGCAGAATCCCAGTTGCGTGCCTTTGTCGACAGGTCTGAGTCCACTCCGGATCGACTGTCCGCCCAGACCTATCTGGCTTTGCTGGTATCAGAACGGGATAAGGACGAGGCCTTAGCACTGATTGAGGCTGTGCTGGAAGAGGATGCCAAGTCGAAGGAGGCACTGTTGATCCGTGCCGGTGTTTCCCTGGAGCGCAACGATCCCGACCGGGGGATCGCGGATTTGCGTACGCTCCTCGGGGACGACCCGGGGCATGTCAAGGCGTTGCGGCTGAAGGCGAGGGCGCATCTGCAGAAAGGCGAATTCGCCCTGGCCCGGGACAGTCTGGAGCGGGCGATTCAGGCAGAGCCCCAGGAGGTCCAGGCCAACTTCGAACTGGCTCAGCTGCTGTTAAAGAACGGGGAGCCGGACAACGCGGTGGCAGTGCTGGAGAAAATGCGTCGTTTCGTGCCCGACAACCGGACGGTGCTCAACGCCATTGCCAAGATCAGAATCCAGCAGCGCAAGCTTGATGAGGTGGCGGAGATCGCTCTGGTGATCATCGAAAAGTTTCCGGAGGATCCGGTTGGCTATTACTACAGCGGTCTGGTGCTGCAAAACGAGAAAAAGTACGAGCAGAGCCTGAAGCGCTTTGAGCAGTCCCTCGATCGCAGCCCGAAGGCCGTGGAGCCGTTGATTGCGATCGCCCGGAGTTATATCGCGCTCGAACAACCGGAAGCGGCGCTGGCGCGGATTCAGCAGGTGATCGATACCTACCCCGAGAACTTTGTCGCGGTGAATCTGGCAGGTGAGATACAGCTGTCCCGGAAACAGCTCGACCAGGCCGCCGGTTTCTTCTCCAGGGCCATCGAGATCCAACCCAAATGGCCCAAGCCCTATCAGAACCTTTCGCGGGTGAAAGCGGCGCAGGGTGACCGGGATGGGGTGATTGCCACTGTCCGTGAGGGGTATGCCCGAAGTGGCGATGCGGCCCTGGGTCTGCAGTTGGCCACTATCGCGGATCGAAGCGGAGACCAGGAGGGGGCGATCGCGATGTATCGGGAGCTTCTGGAGAAGCAGCCCGGGTTGTCGGTGGCGGCCAATAATCTAGTCATGATGCTGCTGCGGGAAGAGGCCGACCAGGCGACTCTGGATCAGGCGTTGGAGCTGGTTGAGGGCTTTAAGATTTCCGAGAACCCGGTTTTTCTGGATACCCTGGGATGGGTGTATCTGAAGCGGGGTGAGGTGGACAGTGCGATCGAGGTACTTGAGCGTGCATCCCGGGCCAACGGGGAGATGGCGGAGATCAATTATCACCTCGGAGCGGCCTATTTTGAAAAAGGGCGAAAGGATGAGGCCCGCAAGCATCTGGAGAAGGCGTTAGACACGGGTTCGAAGTTTGAGGGCCAGGAACAGGCCCAGGTGTTGCTCAGCAAGCTGTAATCTAAAATTGGTGGGTGCTCGGTGCCGGGGTTTGGGCTGATGTTCAGGTCCGCGCCGAGCGCCTGCGCGTGAGCACGATGCGGCAAGGGGATTGTCTGGTGTGTCATGGGCAGGCGATTCGTTCTGTTTTCCTGAAACGCATACCCAGCCGACCCGAAAACCTTTAGAATAATCGGATATTCTGTTGGTTAGGTTGCATAGAGACTCGAAACATGTACGAGGCGTTCTACGGATTTTCGGAAAGCCCTTTTACGCTGCTGCCCGATCCCTCCTTTCTCTATTTGGGAAAGAAGCATAAGCTCGCCTACGCCATGCTGGAATACGGCCTGTTTAATCAGGCTGGTTTCTCGGTTATCACCGGGGAGGTTGGCAGCGGGAAGACTACCCTGATCCATCACCTGTTGAATCAGGTGACCGACGATATCAATATCGGTCTGCTGACCAACACCCAGCGGAATCAGGGAGAATTGCTGCAGTGGATCCTGCTGGCTTTCGGGCAGGATTACCGGGCGCGGGAGAAAGTGGAACTGTTCGACGCCTTTACCCGCTTCGTGATCGACCAGTATGCCCAGAACAAGCGAACGGTGCTGATCATCGACGAGGCGCAGAATCTCGAGCCGCTGGTGCTGGAAGAACTGCGCATGCTTTCCAATATCAATGCCAACAAGGATCAGGTATTGCAGTTGATCCTGGTGGGCCAGCCACAACTCAAGGCAACCTTGAGACGTCCCGAACTGGAGCAGTTTGCCCAGCGTGTGGTCGTTGATTACCATCTCGCGGCCCTGAGCCAGGAAGAGACCAGGGCTTATATCCAACACCGCATCGTCCACGTCGGCGGTGATACCGCGTTGTTCAGCGAGGATGCGGCCGACCGCATCTATCAAGCCAGCAAGGGTATTCCCCGTGTCATCAACGTGTTGTGCCAGACCGCACTGGTCTATGGTTTTGCCGACCAGCGGCCTCGCATCGAACTAGACCTGGTGGAGAGCGTGTTGCAGGATAAGGCAGAGCACGGTTCGCTCAAGCATGAGCCCCAGGAAGAGACGCCTGCGGAACCGGAAAAACCGGCAGAAATGAAAATTGTGCTTCCCTTCGATATGGAAATGGCAAAGCAGCTGTTTAATAAGTTTAGCGATAAATAACCCTGGCTACCAAAGCAGGTTGGTTGGGTTGTCTGACGTATCGGAAACTGATGCTCGATTTTGGGGTGTTGTGGTTGGGGTAACACATCGTGGGGGCCACACACATCGTGGGGGCCAGGTCTCCCATTGCACACTTACTTAAGCCAAATGGTCGTCATTGCGAGCCCATCTGTTGTTTCTAACATTAATTCACCGCCAGCTTCTCCAATTATTTCTGGCTGTAAAATAACCGATTTCTCACATTACTGGGC
>JAAELC010000586.1 GCA_024227135.1 Gammaproteobacteria bacterium | reverse complement strand
GCAAGGGTTTCAACATGCCGGGACAGCGGGTCATCGCTCTCATCACAGTGCATATCCACCATGAGCCCTCGATCCGCTGCCACCTCGCAAAGCCACTCAACAGATTGATGTCCCATGTCCATGGTGCGCTCAAAGTGAGGAATACCTCCTACCACATCCACCCCTTTATCAAGAGCTTGTAAAAGGAGGTTCTGCCCATTTAGAGCACGTAATACCCCATCTTGGGGAAAGGCTACCAGTTGAATATCCACCCACTCTTTCATTTCCTCTCTTACTTCAAGTAATACCTCCACAGCTAGAAGTGATGGATTCGTGACATCAACGTGGGTCCTTATCGCAAGGGTACCGCGGGCAATGGACCAGTTTAAAAGTTTAAGAGCGCGTTTCTTTAATGCCTCGGCAGTGAGCTGCGGCCAAGGCCGGGATGTCGGAACGATCCGGTCGCCGTGCAGAAAAAGGTGAATTGCGACCAGGTAACAAGCGGAAACGATCTTGGCGAACGAGAACCGATCCCTTTGTCGATGTGTGGGGAAACGAGATAGTACCGTTGCTTGAGAAGAATGCAGATCTTATCCCGATAACATTATTTGAAAAACTTCAGAAAGATCACCCTGGAGAATATCAGGACAGCAAGCTGCTCACCTTCCAGCGCAGGGTTAGT
>JAAELC010000585.1 GCA_024227135.1 Gammaproteobacteria bacterium | reverse complement strand
TTGATCCCGTGCAGAACATTTGAGGGCGGGTGCGGAAAAGCTCAACAGTGCGAGCCATTGGTCTCCTGCTGTAGCGATATACCAGAGGGTATTGCCAATCTTGGGTAGTGCGCCAAGATAGTGATGCGCCTGCATGAGGTGCTGAAAAGTGCGCTCTTGAGAGGGGTGAGCAGGGGCTACCTCGAGTGATGAATGCCGCAATCTGTCTTTCGTCCGGTGATTTGAAAGTCTACTTTTTACCTCAGATGGCGGGGTTTGTTTAGAATTTAGGTGTATCTTTATGTTTTTATTGGAAATGGGGTCTCAGCGTGAATCCGTCGTGGAACATCTATGACCCTGGGTGTTTCTCCGCCACTCAGCAGGATTACCATCACTTCCAGCCCCATGCGCCCAATATGTTCCGGGTTCTGAATAATTGCTGCCTGTATCAGGTCATCAACAAGCATTTTCTGCATGGTGTCGCTCCAGTCGAACCCCACCAGCAGGGCATCTGTCTGATGCAGTGCAGGCAGGTCGGGGTTTAAAGGGGCTCTTGCGGTCGGTGTCTGCCTGTCTGGTGTTAACCCAATGGATCCGCCGAACAGCCATAAGCTGGCGAGGCCTGCGCCCACCAGGCTGATAGTCAGTAGAAGAATTGGTCGTTTCATGGGACCACAGCTAATAGACAGATAAACGTATCAGTGCACTCTATCCAACCGTTTTGGGTATCACAAGCTCACCATACAATGGCTTATTTTTCATTACAATTAACTAATTGTATTTATTTAATAAAACAGCATTTGTCCTGATAGTATGGTAGCGGTCGGCAACTACCTGGATTTTGCAGAACGAAATGAAGTCTGGACGACCCCTTGAAGTATCTGATGGGTATATAAGAACGTCATTGATTTCCGATGTTAATTGTCATCAAACCCGGTGCCGTCCCTCCGATCTCATACCTCCTGTATGGGTGTGCCGGGTTGGCGATAATCTGGCCATGGCTGGTCTTTTGTTCAGGAACTCATTTCGCTTCTTGAATTCAATGTTTTTCCTTGCTGACCGACAACCAGTAAAGCCTGTAGGGCAAGAATCCTGCCGATCACTTTTAGGGACTTTGGATGGCCGCCAAGAAATCAGCCGGATAATACACCGTAGTTGATGGCCTTCGTGCCGTGGCAGTGATTGCCGTGCTGGTGTACCACCAGGACGTTGCCTGGTTGCCGGGGGGTATCTCGGTGTGGAGGTGTTCTTCGTCATCAGTGGCTTTATAATTACCTCTCAGCTTTACAGGCACTGGGAAATCGCTGGCTCGGTAGATTATCCGACTTTTCTCTCCCATCGCTGCTTTCGGCTGCTTCCAGGCATGCTGGCAAAGATCCTGGTAACCTGGATGGCGGTGTCTATTGCCTGGCCGGAAGAACTGCATCAGTTGTGTTCAGATACTCCTGCAAGTTTCCTGTTTCTACAAAACTGGCAATTAGTTGCTAACAATCTTTCCTATTTCGATGGGATGGGGCGGCCGAGAATGTTCCAGCATCTGTGGTCATGGGTGTCGAGTTCCAGTTTTATCTGGTCTGGCCTCTGGTTTGTCCGGGAGTATTTCGCTTGCCGCTGTTCTGGCAGCCACTGGTCCTGTTGTCGCCCACCGTTGCTTCCTACACTTGGATGGGGATTGCAGCAAGTGGCCTGGAAGGTGGATATTTGCCACGAGTCTATCTGGGAACCGATACACGGATAGGGGCAATCATTCTTGGGGTGGCGCTGGCTCAGGCAATGAGTGCATTTCCCCGGTCTGGTCGCATCCCGGGACTATCCGGTGTCTCTCTGGTGGGGTTTGTGCTATTGCTGACCATGCACTTTCTCCTGGAAGAAAGCCTGCCGGCACTCTACCAGGGTGGTTTCGCCGTTGTGGCTGTACTTTCCGCCGCTGTGATAGGATGGACGCTGGCAAATTCCTCCGGAATGACCGCACGTTTCCTCGGTTCGTCCTTGATGACTGCGATTGGCAGGCGTGCTTTCAGCCTGTACCTGTGGCACTGGCCGGTGTTTTGTCTTTCACAGTCTTATGTCGATATTCCTTTGGAAGGTGCGACACTTTTTCTGGCACGATTGGTTGCTACAGTGATGTTGTCCGAACTGAGTTACCGTGTTGTAGAGATGCCCTTCAGAGGGGGGAAGGTTCTGATTTCCTTACGTGAAATCTGGGCAGATCCTGATCTTCGGCCCGTTTTCATGGCTACCACGGGTCTGTACTGGTGTTTAACCTGTGTATTGGGAATCGCTGTTCTGAATCCGGCTTCATCGATGGATTCAAGCGTTACTCCTGACCCGTAGAACCCCCCATACCCCGTCTGCTGAGTAAACGGAACACCCGGAACTGCCACGGCTACCCGGTCTTGCTGTATCCGCGATGTTGGATTTACCAGATAGGTACAGCTGGTTATTTTGGGAAATACCTGGTCTTTTATTGGGAAGGGGCGGGACCGGTTGTGTCAGCCCAACGGCTGGGGTCGCGTGATGGCCGGCCCGCTCGGATGTCAGTTATTTTTACACTTGGTGCTCAGGGTTCCCCGGTCAAGACAGTCCAGGCTGGGATAACAGGCTGAATAAAGGAGAAAAAATATTGTGGCCTGAAAATTGCCCCTGAGTTTCCAGGTGAATCCTGGTGTTGGGAATTATAGTGGATCCAAGGGTCTGCAATTTACAGGCCCGGTATGGGGAGTTAAATGAAAAGAAAACTACTGGCCTGCATGGTATTTTCATGTCTGTTTGGTGTCGGCTCGGCGAATGCGACTGAACTGGGCAGCGAAACGATCACTTTCGACGAGGCAATCAGCGGACTACCGTTTTTCAATTTCGACAGCGGAGACCCGGATGATGTCACCGATCTGGTTTTTACAACCACTGACCCTTTTGGTTTTAACACGGGGGGGCCAGGGCCGGACCAGCTGTACATACAGGAGCCGGGGCTGGAAGGTATCACGGCCCTCAATCCCGATTTGCACGTGGATTTTCTTCAGGGAGCCGTTGGTACGATCGAAGTGGGATTTGCTTTGATCTCAGACGGCCATGCGACTTTTACCGCGTTCAACCAGGCGGATGTTGCGGTTGGAACCTAGACAGTAAACGGTAATTACTTTTCTCTACCAGAAAGTGAAGAAGGAGGTGCAGAGTCCAGTTTTCCTGAAGGCAGGCTGGTGGTTCCGTTATCGGGAACAGCAGTTCGCGGCGAGTTTAACTTTTTTGTCGAAGACGGTGGCTTTGAAGGTGTGCCGGTTGGTGTGGTTCCCGCACCGGACACTCCAGTATTACCGGTGCCACAAGCACTGAATGATGAGCCTTCAGAGCCGAGTGGGCGATATATCATTGACAACTTTACGTTCACCCCAGCCGGAGAGAAGATTATTGCCGATGTAGAAGGGGCATTGCCTGACAACCCCATACTACCCGGTGAAATCATCCAGGATCCTGATAACAACGATGTGCCTCAATTTGTTTTCGAAGGTATCGTGATCGACCAGAACGGTCTTGGTGTCATTTTTCCCATTTTTATCGATCCCGACGTGGCGGTTGGCTACGATTACGAAGTGGTTTCAGGGCCGAATTTTGCCAGCGTTGAGGTACCCGCCACATCGCTTCTGGATGATACATTCACCCTGACAGTCCCGGGCTTTGGTCCATTTTTGCTTCAGACCGGGGTGGCATTTGACCTGACGGCACTGGATCCCCTTGGTTTCAGTAGCTTCAGAATTTCTGATATCGATGCCAACGAGATGTTGGATCCAAACGATCCGCTGGCATTTATAACCGGAATGACCTATGTGGCCGGCGGCATTGCTGACGTCACCATGACACCAATTACCGAGTTTGTGCCCCCCTCGTCGGTACCCGAGCCGCCAGTCGTTGTACTGACCGTGCTCTCGTTGATTGGCGCCGGTTGGAGAATGCGCAAGAGTGCGGCCTGAGTCCGGTCTTATGGTTCCTCTCTCTTGCTGTCTGGCAGGCCACCTTCACCGGTGGCCTGCCAATGGGTTCTTGCTGGTTGTGCTGATTTGTCTTGTGCCAGGGCAAGTATTCAGTGCTGATGTTACCGGGCGTTTTGCCATCAAAGGTGCCGGGGCCGCGAAGTGTGCGGCTTATGTTGTGGCTTTTGAAACCAAATCCCCGAAACTGGCGAGTTACGGCGGCTGGATAGATGGTTTTATTTCGGTCACGAACCGCAATCGACCTGAGGTGTTCGACCTGGCTCCATGGCAGTCTACGGAGTTTCTGGCCCGTGCTCTGGTGGGATTTTGCAGGGAGAATCCGACACTGAATTTCTACAGTGCTGTGGAATCGATGGCCAATAAACTGCAGGAAAGTGCGTTGGCAACCGCGAGTCCTGTGCTGGTGGCCAGGAATGGTGAAAAGGCTGTTCTGGTCTACCAGAAGGTGCTTGGAGATATGCAGGACAAACTCCAGGGTGAGGGACTGTTGAAAAATGTCGAAAGGGGTAAGTTCGATCAGGGAACTATTCAGGCATTATTGCAATACCAGAAAAAAAACAATATCCGGATGACCGGTGTTCCGGACCAGATAACACTCATAAAGTTAATGGGTGAGCGGTGAGTCGCTCTTGCCGCGCTGCTGAACCAGGGGTTCTTGTCAGTTTTCAATTGACAAAGCACCGGTGCCCCCGGTAACAGTACCGGGTGTTCTCGATTGCCAACCCTTGAGTGGTGCTGATCTGCTTTCATAGTTCTTGTGCCTCTCAAGGCCAAAAACCACACACAGTTATTCCCTGGTTATCCCTTTGTCCAGCCGTACCGTTGACTGCAGGCCCCCGGGAAATTTCAGATGGCCTTACCGAAAATTTCTGACGTACCCCCATGAAATGTGTCGAGGAGGTTTCCGTGTCTCCGGGACAGGGGTTGAGCAGTGATCGGTACCAGGGCCGGTCTGGCCGGCGACAGGTAACGCTGATACAGGCTGAGCATCTGTCTGCGATTGGGAGTTGGGTTGGCCGGAATTCTGTTTCTCCCGAGCTGTTGAGGCGAAATCTGGTAATACGAGGTATCAACCTGCTGGCATTGAAAGACAAGGTTATAGCCGTTGGTGGTGTCGAACTTGAAATTACCGGGTTGTGCCATCCCTGCAGTCGGATGGAGGAAGTCCTTGGCCCCGGCGGTTACAATGCGATGAGGGGGCATGGAGGTCTCACGGCGCATATCCTGACAGCGGGTCGGATCGTCGTCGGTGATCCTGTCCGTTATCCACAGACAACTCACAGTAAGGAGTGATTGACAATGATAACATGGTCCGATGTTATGCGATTTACGAATGAGGGTAACCCGGAATCGGATCGGCGGGTGGAAAAGACCCCCGCTGAATGGCGTGAACTGCTGACGCCGGAGCAGTATGGAATTACACGAGACAAAGGAACCGAGCGGGCGTTCAGTTCTGAGATGTGCAGTCTTTTCAAACCGGGTCAATATGCGTGTGTCTGCTGTGGTGCGATGCTGTTTGACTCCGGCACCAAGTATGAGTCGGGATCTGGTTGGCCGTCATTTGATCAACCACTGGCCGACAACGCAATTGCCTACCACAACGATGCCTCTCATGGTATGACTCGGGTGGAAACGACTTGCAATACCTGTGACAGTCATCTCGGACATGTGTTTCCTGATGGCCCGGCACCCAGCGGCCTGAGATATTGCATGAATGCACTGGCATTGAAAAACACGGCGGATTGACCGTTTTGATCCACTGCCGTTGTATTAGGTCCGCGAAAAAAAATAGTTATTCAGAAATTGCATAGGATTTCCTGATTACCTATGAATCATTGCTCAGGTCAGTATGGGTGAGTTTACCAAGGACATGGCGGGAATCGGGCCCGGCCAGCACCAGCGTACCAAACTGGTGCGTAACGTTATTCAGTGTCACGGAACTGTCCTGAGGCAGTCTCTTGTGCAACCAGTCTTCGATCAACAATTCATCGATCGCCGGAGCCATCATGTAGTAGTTGCTATTTTCCAGAAGGGTGATGGAAAACTCCCATGCCACACCACCCTCTTCAGTCAGGGGATGTGATAAGGCAATGGCGCCTGTCCTGGTCGGAATACGATTGGGTGACAGCGACTCCAGCCATTCAAGCACCGACGCTCCGGAAATTACAAACTTGGTGAAAGGGGATAGATCCAGCAAGCCGACACTGTCCTGAACTTTACTGCATTCGGTAGCGATGGCATCGAACCAGTTGCCACGGCGAAAGCTATGGTCTTCAGAGGCGGTACTGTGATCAGGGGCAAACCAGCTTGCACGTTCCCATCCGTAATATGCACCGAACACGGCATTCTTTCCCTGCTGAAGCTCGTAAACGGGTGCCTTTTTCAAACCTCGTCCACTGGGCCGCATCGCATATTCGTTGGGAAAGCCAATTTGATATTGGTTGGCGTAAACTTCTATCGCCTTGGATACCGTGTACTCATGATCGGCGTATACCCCGAAACGCCTTGGGTCGAGTTCAAACAGATCCAGTTCCGGATGGCCGTCGATGATCCACTGGGCCATGAAGCGGCCGGCCCCGCCTCCCTGTACGATGCCGAAGTTGAACCCGGTACAGACGAAGTAGTTGTTGACACGGTGCACCGGACCAACCAGCGGGTGCCCATCCGGTGTGTAGGGTATCGGGCCATTCACCACTGTCTTGATACCCCCGTCGGCAATGATGCTGACTTGCTCCATGACCACACACAGAATGTCTTCGATACGATCCAGGTCGGGTTGCAGTAACTCCTGGCCGAACCCGGCAGGTACTCCATCAACCGACCAGGGGACGCCGCCTTTCTCATAAGGGCCGAGGAGAAGTCCTTTCCCTTCCTGGCGGAGATAGTAGGAAATATCGGGGTCACGGAGCATGGGCAGCATGCTGGCACGTTCTTCAATAGCCTGGATATTGTCCATCACGATAAACTGGTGTTCCATGGAAATTATGGGCAGGTAATGCCCCATCATCCTGGCGATTTCATTGGCACGAGATCCTGCCGCGTTGACAATCACGCGGGCATCGATGACCCCCTTGGCAGTTGTGATTTTCCATCGTCGGTTGGCTTGTTGTTCAATCGCCTCAACCGGGTTGTTGCGCACAATAGTTGCCCCCCTGGCGGGCGCCGGCAGCCAGGGTGTTGGTAACGCTGGTAGGGTCGATGTGTCCATCATCAGGGTGCCACAAACCGCCGAGCAGTCCCGTAGTATCGAGAAAGGGATGGAGCTCCTCCATTCGTCGGGTATCGATCATTTCCAGACGCAGTCCCGCAAGCTCCGACATCGCAACCACCCGTTCGAACTCATCCATGCGGCTCCGGGTATGAGCCAGGCGTAATGCGCCGGTCTGATGGTGATCTACGGGGTGTCCGGTTTCTTTCTCCAGGCGGGTGTAAAGGTCGATACTGTACTGCTGCAGTTTCATGACGTTATAGGAATTGCTGAAATGCGGCAGGTTACCGGCGGCATGCCAGGTCGAACCGGACGTGAGTTCTATCTTCTCGGCCAACATGACATCGCTCCATCCCATTCTGGTCAGGTGATACAGGGTGCTGATTCCAGCAATGCCACCACCGATGATCAGAATGTCTGTTTCGTTCTTCATGTTCTTCTCAAATCCCTGGGGAATTGTGGTAATGGTCCTAAATATTGTATTGGTTCCATGACGGTGGTATCAATCATTCCAGCTTAGCTATACTGAACCATGACCGGATGTTTTGTCAGCTTAGCCTATTGTCGCTGTTCCGTATCTTCTCTCCCTCCATGGGCGATCTGTTCCGGAAGACGTCGTAAACACCTCCCTGCAGACTTGACTTTGGCATCCCTGCCAAAGACACTTCCTCCACAGACCACCCATGGGGGGTAGTCTCTGGGGGGTGAGCAGTTGCGTTTTCCGAAACCCTAAGTTAATCCAGACAAGCAAACTTCGCGATGCAGTTTTCGAAAGTAATAGTATCGCCCCGATTCGATCCCGACGATGCAGGGTGTCATTGAACCAGGAAACACCGGCCCGGGGCAGAATACTGCATCCCACTAGCCGGATAAGTAGAAGCCTGCTGGAAACACTGGTAGCATCCGTGGGGCGAACGGCCATTTTCCGACATAACCAGGATAAAACGGCTCGGCAGGAGGTGCGACTGGAATGGGTTGCGGCCCGTGACTCCTCTTTGTTATCGAGTCCATTGCAGGTTTAACGCCCCCCCCCTTGTCACAAGAGAAGGCGATATGAAAATAAAAGCGACCGCACTGCTGGGATTAACCATTCTGACCTCACCCCTGATCCATGCCGAAACCACGATCTACGGTCGGCTGGATAACATGCTCAACTACATCGACGCAGAGAGCAATGCCTACGATATCAGTGGAAACCGCGATCCTTCCAATGACACAGACAGCGATAGCAACTGGGATATCAATACCCGTAGCACGCGTATCGGCGTCAAGGGCTCGGAAGACCTGGGAAACGGGCACGAGGCCTTCTTCCACGCCGAGTGGGCCTTCAACAGCACCGAGGGGGGCAGTACCGCGGATGCGGGCTTTAGAAACCGCCTGGCTTATGCGGGGATCAGGGGAGACTGGGGCTCCGGCGCAATCGGCCGCCAATGGACCCCCTTTTACAAATCGGTCAATAAAACCGATGTCTGGAACAACAATGCCTATAACAGTTTCTATCTGGGCCTGTTCAGAACCGGAAATGCCCTTACTTACCAGTCGCCGGATTTCAATGGATTCAGTGCTGCGCTGTTGGCCATCGTGGATGGTGACAACAAGGCAAAAGATGGGGTAGATGCCTGGAACATCTCCGGTGATTACCAGAACGGTCCTGCCAGTCTCGGCCTCAGCTACTACAAGAGATACGAAATAAGCGGGTCCGACGACAGCCATCTGGCAGGCATTGCCGGAAGCTGGAACTTCGGGACAGCCAAGCTGATCGCCCAGTATGAAACCGGTGAGCTTCTGCAGTTTGGTACCCAATCAGACGATGTGGATGACTGGGCTGTGATGGGTGAATACTATCTGGGCAACAACATACTGCGTGCACTCTACGGCGGTACCGAAATCAATCGGGTGGACAGCAGTTCCTGGGCATTGGGCTGGCAATACAACTTCAGTAAACGTACACGCGCCTACCTGGAATATGGCCTGCCCGGTGGTGTTGCCCGCGACACCAACGGCACCTACAAGACAGGGGAGGGTGACCTGTTGACCCTCGGACTCCGGCACTATTTCTAACCACGGGAGTATCGGATGGGAGAGCCTGCAGGCTCTCCCATCCGGCTTTGCCGCGAATACTCATCAACATGAAAAAGGCCGGAGCCGGAAGCATAAATGCCATCGCAACGGCGCGACTATACTGCTCCTAAGACCTTACAGTACGAACTGGGAGCACAGTTGCTCCGGACGGTCATGACGACGAAACCGCCCTGCCCAAGTTGATGCAGGATCACTCACTGACCGTCCCACATCACGTGGCAACCATCTCTCACTGCTGCCTTGAGTAATTGGATCAAAGGCAGGGCACGGTGTGAAAGACTCACCACCGGCTCCCCTTCCTCGTCCACCTCGGGTACCGCCGACTGGGTGCTCATCGCGACCGCCGCCTGCAGGTGCTCCAGCGCCGACGGCACATCTTCCGCGGACAGGGCGCTGGGGACGGTACCGCTATGCCCCATCATCCTGATCAGCTGGACCGCAATATCTCCAAACATCGTAATGTCCGCGTAAGCCGGACAGGTAAAAGTAACCAGCATGACAGTCTCCTCTTTGGCGCTCCTGCCTCGATGCCTGACCTGAGTGCTGCAAAAATCAGTAGATGGCCGTAAATCCTGCTGTATTCCAGTTCAGACCGAAGGCGTGAAGACAGGGAAATACTGAATAATAATCTGCCCGGAACAGATTTTCACGCCAGCCCTTCTAGATTTCATCGATTCGCTCAATGAGCCTGCTCTAATATTCGTTGATTTCCATCTCCTGGTGATATTCGCTTCCGGCCCCCTCAGGGGTACTCATCCTTTCTTCATACTTTTCTCATCCTTTTCAGGGGATGCAGGACTATCCCACCAAGACCTAGAATGACCCCCATGTCTGACTCAAAGTCCGTGACAACTGAACTCGTCATAGCTGGATTCGACGACGCCTTCACTGCCTACCTGGCAAGCGCCGCTCTGGCGAGACTGAAGGTGGAGTTGGAGATGGCAACGAATGACATTGCCGCGGTCATACGGAAAGCTGACGGGAAGATCGCTGTACAGCAGACTATTAATCGCGACGCTGGCAGAAATGAGTCTTCGACACCCTGGGAACGCCAACCGACCAGCTCTTTGCTCCTGAATCATCAACAGGCATGGCTGCCGAGGCCGCGACGGGGAAGGGTATTGCAGTCGGCCTCGATCCGGCTTCCGTGAGTCGTATCGCCCACCAACTTCGATTTTACAAGTCAGCCCTTCTCGCTCGGGCCAGTGGTCTGGCGCAACGAGAGAAAGTGGTGGGCTTGCTGCAGGGCTTCGATGGTGAGCTTGTCTATGCTCCATTCTGATATGACCCCGGTTTTCCGGTTTTCCAGCCTGACCCGATTGTTTAGGGCTATAATTAGAAGCAGCTTGGGATGTTTTCTGCATGTACGCGTGTAATTATGACTACTAGAAACACCACAGCCTCTGCGGGCCACTTCGAGACTGGCGATATCGAAGAACAGACCCAGGCTGCCCGGCCTTGGGAAGTGGCACACCATCAGATGTCCCCTGGAAAGTTCCGGGTATCGACAGACTATTTTTGCGTAAACGGCGTTATCTGCTACCGACAACACTGGACAAAGCGCACATTGGTCAGGGGTACGTCGCCTAACGGCTTTCTGATGTTGGGATGCTCATTTGCACCGGAAACGGGCTTCAAATGGTACGGCGAGCACTTGAACATGGGGTGTCTGGCGCTTGTGCAGAGCGGTACCGAGTTGGAGTTCGTCATTCCGGATAACAGCCGCCACTGGGCAGTGCTCATCCCCGTTGAACGCCTCAGCCGTTACACGGATCCCGATATACCGGCAAATGACCAGGACCGGAAGTTCCGGCAACTGAAATGCTCACCCAGAACCGGTCTGGCGCTCACCAGTCAAATACTTGGGATTATCGAGAAATACTAGAGATGCAGCCAGTTACCGATCCACAACCGGGAATTGCAGGCAGTTGAGTCGACACTCGTCGAAATGGTCCTCTCGGCTGTATATTCTCAACCTCTGGAAAAAGATCACTCTCCCCGTCCAGCCGCCACAGGTTATTCCGTCGAGCGATCGATTTTGTCGAAAGCCAACCACCGCATCTGCCGATCAGAGTGCCCGAGTTCGCTCAAGCAGTCGGGGTATCCCAGAGAGTTCTGGAACTTATGTTCAAGGAGAAACTGGGAGTTACACCAAAGCGTTTTCTACGCTACCTGCAACTAAATCACGCCTACAGGGATTTGCTCAAAGTGACGGAAACCGCGTCGTCCACGGTCACCGAGATCGCGGGGCATCATGGCTTTACCGAAATGGGTCGCTTTTCTGTCGAGTACAAACGCTTGATCGGGGAATCCCCCTCAACGACACTCGCGCGAAGTGCAAGCACTTCCTGCACTAGTTTTGCAGATATTCTTCTCAACTCGCCCCCGGAAGCACTGCACAACCCGGTTTGTTCTCCCATATTGCATGCCGCCCGTTAGGTCTGCAGGGCTAACCCGATTGCCGTAGAAAATAAGACTGGTTTAATCCGAACCCGGCATTTCGTTATACTCACCAAATCCTGCACTGTCTTGAGCCCCAGCTTACCGGGATTGAACCCAGGGTCGCGGAAACAGGTAAATGTCCAGATATTGCACTGGATTCAAGGCGAGGAATCAAGCGATTTACCGCTACTGACTGGACACTGACTAAGCCGCTGACGCCCTATGCAAGCTGATCTGCTCACCAAGTTTCTGTTGCCCGCATCCCTGTTCCTGATCATGTTCGGCCTCGGCCTGTCTTTAAGACCAGCCTACTTCAAATCGGCGCTGACATCACCCAGGGCCATAGGAACAGGCCTGGCTGCGCAGTTGCTGCTGCCGCTGGTGGCCTTCGCGGTGGGTAGCATCATGCAACTCCAGCCGGAGTTTGCGGTGGGCCTGATGATCATTGCCCTGGCACCCAGTGGTATCACATCGAACATGTTCACCTACCTGTTCCGGGGCGAAGTTTCTCTGTAGATCAGCCTCACCGCCCTGGTGAGCCTGATAACACCCTTCACCATCCCACTGATCGTGACCTTGTCACTGGAGCACTTCATGGGTCACAGTGCCGTGGTGGAACGGCCCCTGTTAAAAACCATCGGGCAATTGCTGACAATCACTCTGATCCCTGTGGGGTTGGGCATGCTCGTCCTCTCGCGCTGGCCGAGAATGGCGATCAGAATAGAACCTGTGCTGAAGTGGTATGGGGTGTTTTTCCTGATATTGATCATCGTACTGATCGTTCTGAAAAACGCTGGGAACATGCCAAGTTTTTTCCGCCAGGCCGGCCTGCCCACCTTGGTTTTGAATCTGTCGGTATTATTGTTGGGTTACCAGTTTGCAAAATGGGCGCGACTGTCCACACGCCAGGCCATCTGCATTGGCTTTGAGGTAGGGATCCAGAACGGTGCCCTTGCACTGGTAGTGGCAGGCACCCTGATAGGCAATTCCACCATGATGATTCCGGCCGTCACTTATTCGTTGATCATGTTTGGCACCGGCACCCTCTTCGGCTGGTGGGTGAAATGGCGCCTGCCCTCTCCGGACGATCCGGGCTGATGATGGTGCAGGGAAACCGGGGACAGCTAAATGGTGACCCCGGTTTTTCAGTTTTCAGGCCGGTATTTTCATGACATGGATGGATTTGTCTTTCCTGGCGCAGCGCCCGGGCTGATCATCGGTCTTCATACGATCCGAAACGACGATGACCCGATTATCCGTCAACCAATCCACGCCTTCGACATTGCAATAGATACACTTGTCATTTTTGTTCGGTGGAAACCGGTAAAGTTGTCCTTTTCCCGATACCTTTAAAGATGCAAGGTCGACTTTGCCGATCCATAAGGCGGAGCTGGCTTGTGAAACGATTGCTACCTGCTTGCCTCGTATGGCAATGTCGGCATAATCCTCGAAATCTATCTCTTCGGGCAGCTTGATTTTACCGATATGTTTCCAGGAACCTTTTTTCTTCTTAAACAGCTGGATCCTGCCATGACCTTTATCCCTGCCCTCATCGCCGGCCTCACAATGATTTCCCTCACACAGGGCCAGGAGCAACAAATCCCCCTTGTAGCGAACCACTGCGGCACCCTCAAAACCCTTGCTGTCGGATGAAAAATTGAAATCGAGCCAGTCTGCGCTGATGGGTTTGAGATCAGCATTCAGCTCTAAGAGCTTTCCCTGATAGTGGTCGTCATGTTCAAGCGCTTCAATCATTAGAAACAGGTGGCCGGTTTTGGGGTCCCGGGTAATGGCCTCAAACCCCTAGGCACTAAACTGGGGTCCAACGATCTTACCTTTGCCCAGGGGATCTTTCTTGTGCTGGCGCTTAAGGCGCCCAATACCCTTCATGCAATCCATTACGACCAGTATATCTTTTTCCCTGACCAGAACCCCGCTGGCTTCCAGATGTTCTTTATTCCTGACGTTCTTCAACAAGAGAGCCAGCTTGTGTTCGGCTTTCCGCTTTAAGTACTTTTCACCCATAACATCCTCCGATACAGTTGTATTTTCTGCTTATCCCGCTACTGAAACTGACTACTCAAGTAGCATACGAAGACAATACGTACTAACTAAGACTAGTCTGGCCAGCCCCACTATGCTTGGACGACATGCACACTAATCAACTTTATCAGTACTGATTCCTGCACAAGTCTTTGTGTCATTTCCACACAAGAGAATCTGGTACGGATATCTGTCCTCGGAAATATCAAATCCCTCGGTGTACATTTTCGTCGAAACAAAGAGAGATGTGACGAACCACGGCGGCCCCGGATCGCTTCCCAGTTCTTTCCTCGTTACTTATTTGATACCACAAGCCTGCTTGATCTCTGCGATTCGCTGGCTGAGCCTTTCGTTGTATTCATTGACGTCCATTTCCTTGTGTTGTCCGCTTTTTGCAACGCTGTCAGCAGTGTTTTTCGCAAGACCGATGGGCGTAATGGATACGACACCCTTCACCGCACGATCATCCGTGCTCTTCTTTTCATGCTCCAGGTGTACAATATCCTGCTCCACCGTATTGCAATTGGAAACTGCGTTCTGGGCCTGGATACTGAAAGAGAGTGCTCTAGCGAGCACGACAGGAAGGGTGAGTGCGACGGTTGACCAGGTCACAGTTCCTCTTGCGTGACATTTCTCACCTCCGTGTGGCTAGTCGTTTCATTTCATGTTCGCTATATTAGTAAAAACTGTGTTCTGACCCCGGTTTTCCAATGAACAATATACCAATAAGCCATACCTGGAGACCGATCCCTCTGATCGTCGCCACCGGTTGCTCCTTTCTGCTGTTCTGCTCCTGGTGGTTCGAACCGGGGCGGGCCCTCTGGATGCGCGCGGATAATGCTTTCTTCTGGGCCTTCAACCAGAGTCTCGGGGGGAATGAAACCTGGGCGTGGTTCTGGGCGATCACCAACAATCGGTTGTTCGACCTGGTGGCGGCGGGTTTCCTCGCCGGGGTCATACTGGTCTTCATCCTCAGGACCAGGAAAACACAGCCCGACTGGGCCGTGACCCTGGCACGTTTTGTGATCATCCTTCTATTGACGCTGATCATGGTGCAACTGGGCAAGACTATTCCCATTGACCGGCCCAGTCCCACCACCATCTACCCGGAGGCCCTGCGCCTCTCGGAACTGGTACCCGAAGCTTCCCCAAAAGATATATCCGGTGACAGTTTTCCCGGAGATCACGGACTGGTGCTTTTTATCGTCGCCGGGGGTATCTGGATCTATCTTTCACCCGCATACGGAATCGTGGCGACCCTGGGTGCCCTGTTTTTTGTCCTGCCGAGACTGGCCAGCGGTGCGCACTGGTTAAGCGACGAACTCGTCGGCGCCGTCATGCTCGGCATACTGGGCTTGAGCTGGTATGTTTTCACCCCCGCCAGATCCCTGGCCGAGCGAAAGCTCGTGATTCCCCTCGCCGGGAAGATAAGAGGCCTACTCCCTGGACGAACAGGAGAATGACAGGCGACAAACCGGTCTTGGGACCTGCCGGCTCCCATCCCTGTTTTCACTCCGAATACTTTTTGAGGAAACAAGAATGAAAAAGAAACTCGTATGCGCAGGCATCCTGGTTCTGGTATCAGGCCCGTTCGCCCTGGCCGGCGATGCGTCGGATACCTTCGAGCAGGGCATGAAAGATCGCCATGAAGGCACAAAGAAAGTCATCACCTCACCCACCCACCTGGTTGAAGATACCGCTGAAGGGATGGAGGGAGAACAACCAGTGGCCGGTACCACCAGGGGTGTTGCTACCGGCACGGTGAAAGCCGGTGGCCAGGCTTAGGGCCGCGGAAAAAAACAATTATCCAGTCTTGCTCGTCTTTTGGTCCAACTTCTGCGTTGTGGAAAAGGTTGCATAGAACAGCTATGCGCCCCTTTCCACGCCTTGAATCTGAACCAAAATCCAGCGCAATTTCTGGATACTTATTTAAATTCCGCGGCCCTTACGAAGGGGCAAGCGGCATAGTGAAGGGTACAGGGAAGATGATCAGCGCACCCATCAAAGCTATTGTCGAGTAGGGATGCCCCCATCGCTGGAAGCCAATAGGGGCTGGTCAGGCTTGTATTGACCTGACCGGCACCCAAATCTCTGCCCATGCATAATCTGATACATCAGGTTCAGGATCGATGGGGTCAGATCATCGACCTACAGGCTGGATGACGCAGCATAGTCGGAACTGCCTGGGTTCCCACCCATGCTGAGCGTGGGAACCCAATCATAATAATCGTACTGCCTGACTCTCATCCCCCCGAGCCCGGTCCGGGGCCCCGCAGGTTCACCCCAACTACTTACCTGCCGGTGCAATGCCATGGGCGGCATCCAGCCGTTGACGGATCAAATGGGCCCAGCCATCCATTGCCTGCTTGGCATAAGCATAGGTGCTGTAGGAGTTCATGTAGTCGTTGACGCCCTGGGAAACGCCTTTGGTCCAGTTGTATTTCTTGGCGGCCCGGGTAGAGATGTAGGCCGCGACCTGCTCGTTGGTCTGTGTATCCACAGCCTCCATTTCAATGCTCGACTCGCCGACGAAGGCAGTGGTTCCGGGTTTACCCTTGGCCGCGCCGGTACCGGCATCGGCTACCCAGGCAAAGGGGACCGCCAGGGTTACCAGAGAGACTTCGGGTTTGTTGGGTACCAGGTCGGTGACGGCAATCCGCAGCCGAATAACATCGGGCCCCGCCTCCTCGACAACGGGATAGGCGTCGGATACCTGTTTCACTATCGAATCATGGAAATAATCAGCCAGATCCGCAAGATCCTTGGGGTCAATGCCCTTATACTCGGCGTCGTCCTTCAAAAAGATCTTGATGCCGTCGATCATCACTTTATTGTATTGGGACTTGTCCACCTTATCGGACTCGTAGTAGTAGGCTACATGGTCCCCCCCCGAGGGCTTGAGATTGTCGTAAGTGCTCAGGAACTCCTTGGTTTGATAGCCCCCCAGATTTTCTGCTGTTGCAGCGCCGATCCATGCAACCAGTGTAAGGATCGCCATGAGCTTGAGTTTCTTCATCGATAACACCTCATCAAGTAAATTTTTGTAGCGTTCAAGCAAAATCGAAAAACAGGTCTGTCACCTGAACAGACCGTTTGGAATCGATTCGCTCCAGATCTTCTTTCACCCCGGCCTTCCCAATTTCGACGCCTGCAGGGCTTTGACAAGGCCCGCACTATGGCAACTGCCGGTCGACTTCGCTATGCATTTTTCGAAGCAAACCCTACTTTCCGGAGTAGAAAGGTGATAAAAACCTTTCCCGGGCTTCCGGGAGCCTGCCCGAGAACAGTGAGCCTACTGTGGAAAGGCTGGATAACCCGCCGGCACACGCCAGAATTTGAGTCCGAGGGGCTCGAGCGGCCGCCCCGGTGTTCCCGGATCCTGATCATCCCGGAGCATCAGCACCAGATCGGAACTCACCGTGGGGGCATCCCGGAAATAGCTGTGCCCATACCGGTCTCCCCCGGAGCCGCCCGCATCCGAGGCACCCGAAAAATTAACGATGGCAAAGTTCGCAGTCCCAAACTCCAGATCTTTGGTCAGGGTCTCAGGTAACTGCTCCATACCCAGGGTTCCCAGTCGCCCCCGCGGACTCGCAAACAACTTGGCGGCAATTCCGATCGCCTTGTCTTTCGGTGACGTATAGATGGTAAAGCGATTGACCGACTCTGCGAGCCTGTCACCCACGATGCGTTGTTCAGCCACCTGCAGATCCAGATCAGGCGCGGCCAGAACCAGGTTATGAATTTTGAACTTTTCCTGGGGATCCAAACCCGCTGCCCGGGCCGCAATGGCAAGTTCACGCAGTGCAGTGACCGCCACGTCGGTACCCCGGCTGTGGGCAATCACATGGATCTTTTCAACTTCCGGCATACCCGCAAATTGGGTCAGGATCCTCCGCAGATGATTACCCGTAAATTCGCTCGACTCCCGATCGTATGTGTATCCGAACAATCCCGGGTACCCGGCAGGCCAGGTGTAGATGATCGGCACGCCGATCCTGCCCAGGAAATGCCAGAGTTCAGCCATGGCGAATGCGGCATCGGCAAAGGTGTTGTGATAACCGTGGACATAGATGAACACCTCCTTGCGCGGCGTCAGTTCGAGTTGCTTCGCCATGACACGGCGAAACTTTTCGATGGCCGCCTGGTTTTGCGCTGCCAGATCCGGCCTCTCGACGAGCTTACCGTCGATCTTTGCATAGGGAAGCGGCGTTTTCACACCGCGAACCACTTCTTTGATATCCCGCAACTCCATTTTCACGGAGTCCAGGCGAAGTTGTGTCCGGCTGGCAGCGAGCAATTGCTCCCAGGTGATGTTTTTACCGAGATCCACCACGGCCGTACCCAGGGCCAGGGATGGAGAACGGCCGTAGCCGTAGCGGAGATTGCCTTCCTCATCCTGCTCGGGCGAACGATCGGTAACGAAAAACAGGGGGACCTCCGTACTTTTCAACCTGGGGTCGAGAGACTCGTAAAAATCACGACCGGGGTCGAAGTGTACGTTGGGCGTGGGGCATCATCTTGCGTGCTCCGCTGCACCCTGCGAGCAGCAGGGCCAGACAGACAAAGCCGATACCCAGGTTGCGTTTGAGGACGCCCATAACCTATTTCTCCTGTTCTTTTGAATAAAGTTGTCAGCTGACGACAATTACCAGCCGGAGCTCGGGGTCGTTCGGTCGCTCCTCCCGGGTTAACCAAATGGCGACCCTGCCCCGGAAACCAGGCAACACCCTGTTTGCCCAGGGGAGGGAATTTTCCAGCTGTTTTCCCTCTACATACTATCGAGGATCGCCTTTTTTTTCTGCTTGTACTCTTCTTTCGAGATGTAGCCTCCGGCCGCCAGCTTGTCGAGTTCCGCAATTCGCTGCTCCGCCGACGGCTTTGCGGGCGCGGGGGCGGCGGCCGATACCTGTCGCGCCGACTGGGAGGCATAATAAGCTTGCTGTTCCTCGGCTTCGGTCTGGCGCCGCATATTACCCACCACCTTTGTGGCCAATACCCCACCGATAAAGGCACCGGCATCACTGGCAAGCACCGGCATACTCACACCGGTAACGGCGATACTCAGAACACAGGCCGCTGCGCCCGACATCATTTCTACTTTCATGGTCATGATATTTCCTCCTGATTCTTAAAGTGCAGTGCAGGTGCCGGAGACCAGCATACTGACCGCTTCACCCACCACCGCACCGCCCATACGACCGGTTTTGGTATCGATGGCGATATCCCAGCCATGGCCCTCTTCGACACCCTGAAGGATCAGGTGCTCATCGCTTTTTTCCATGTACTTTACCGGGGAGACTTCCTTATGGCCACTCTCGTGGGTACCCCGAATGACCTTGCTCTCTGCATCGAAAAGCACCATGGTGGGCAAATCGAATTCCCGGGCCGAACCCTGGATACAACCCGCATCTTCAACGCAGCCAACCACCTTGATCAAGGCACAGACCACATTACCCGAACCGTCGAGCTCCCCGGCGGATGCGGTTGCCGAAATAATGGGCGAAGCGGCGATGACACAAGCCGCCGCAACCCAGGATCGATTTATAACTAACATCTCTCTTCTCCTCTTTTTGTACTATTGACTTTTCCTGGTCCAATCAGGGTAATAGCCATGGTGCAAACCACGCGCTGTCACAAGCACGCCGGGTAACTTGCCCGCGGGTAAGCCATGGGAACTAGCTACCGGGGGCGGGCGCATTTAAACCTTCGATCAGTTGTTGATAGTCCGGGTGGTTCAAGAACAGCTCTTTACCCTTGGCGACCAGACGGTCCACCTGTTCGTCGCTCAGTGAGAAACTGGTAGGGATCCGGTTGAAAAACTGCGCCTCCTCGGGATCTTCTATGTCTTGGAGCCCTACCTGAATAAAATAGGGGTGAACTGTTTTTTCCGGTGTCGACATTTCCCGGGACCAGCGCGCCACGCTGTGTTTCATCAACTCCTTGGTTGCCGTGTTGTATCGGTGCAACTGTACATCGGTCACTGCTCCGATGGTCTCGAACAGCGACGGCTGTGCGTTACTTTTGTCCATGTCGGGGTCCGGCTCCGTGGAGGCATCGACAGAGATGACCACGTAGCGCCGGGGGGGGGACACGATCGATTTTCTTCAGTAAAGCAGCAATTCCACCGGACACCTCGGTCACCTCGGTGATTGCCCGCAACCCCAGGTTGTCGGTGATACCTCCATCCACGAAATGGGCATAGTGTCGTTTGTCCCTCTTGTAATAACTGTGCAATCCATCCACCGCCTGCTCCAGTAAGGGGTGGCCAACCGCGCGCTGTTCTGCCTTGACCAGCCATTCCGGTTTTGTCGATTTGCACTCCTGGTAGTTTTCAAGCACTACCGGCTCGAACAGGACGGGCACTGCGGAGGAAGCGGTTACCGCCCGCACTACCGGGAATGAACCAATATCCGAGCACAGCAGGTTGAAATACTCCTGAATGAAAGAAAACCGAACCCCGTAACCCAGATCCGACGCATTGATGAGCAACAGAGGTCCACCTTTGCGACCCAGATCCGCAAAGGTCGCCCCATCGAACAGAATCTTGTCATAAAACCTCACCGCCATCTCGGTGCGCCCGGAGGGGCTGAACCACTCCAGTGGATTCAGCATTCCCAGGATCAGGCTGCGCTCGACGTTTCGCCTGAGAAAATCTTTTTCGAAGTCCTCAAACAGTCGGTCCCCGTAGAGTCCGTAATAGGCGGATGTAAAACTCCCGCCGGAAACCGAGCTGATGGCCTCAACGCCATCGAGCACCCGAAATTGCTCCCCACCGATCGTAACAACAGTGTCTCGCAGTCCTTCCATTACGCCGTAGGCCAGGGCAGAGGCCCTCGTTCCCCCGCCCGAAAAAGCGAGGATCAATACGATATCCCCGTGATCCGGGCGTACCGCGTTGGCGCGGATCGAATAGCTTTGATCGGACAGGGCTCCCGACTGAGGTTTATTGTCGATTACGCCTCGGGAGGCGCTGACAGTATTAGAAGAACCAGGATGATCGAACAGATTTTGAGCATGATTCACCCCTTCACCAGACTACCGATACCGCCGCCACGCTGTGCCGATATACCATTCGAGACCTAACCGCCGACCTGGACTGGACAGCACCGTGAATACCTTCTGCTGGCAACCAATCCCTGCAACCACGCCTTGTTCTAAAAACCTCACGGGAACGCTGAACCCATCAGCACTACGTTGACGGAGTACTCATGTACCACCACCTTCACGCTTCCCGTATGCAGTGGCAAACGGGATTGCGGTAAGGCCGTGGGCAAGAATACTCAGCACGATCGTACAGACCACGACCATCGCCAGAGTTCCCCCATGTTTGTCGTCGCTGCGGAAGGAATTGAATGGAACCGCTGGCGTGAAGCACGGTTCTGACTCCAACCCACTAGTAGGAGCCCATCGGGTTTATCCGTTTGAAGCGAAAATCACTGGGGGCGAATCAAATCAGTTTATCGAACGAGGCGAATAGTAGGCCTGTTTAACGAGTTCGATAAGCTGAGTCGATCGTCATCCAGGGATTTGCAGCCAAACAGGGTTAAGTCCGACAGGCTCCCAGTACTCCATCAGAGTAATAAATTAAGAGGTGTCAGAGCCGCCCCAAGCCCCGACACACCACCTGTAGTAAAGAGTCTACTCGGGAGTGGAATTCAGGATATACATGGCCTCAAGCAAGGTCGGTACCTTCTTGGTGAATCTCCCGAACCACTTTGCATATATGGGAGTAATCTGACTGGTTCGATTGAGTTTTGACAGCACACGGTCTGCCAGCAGCCGGAAATCGGAGTCATTTCTCCGGACCGCCAGCGCGAAAGGCTCAAACGAAAAGACGTCATTGGCGATGGAAAACTTTTCGGGGCCTTCATGGGTAAGGGCGTGACCTATCAGCACCACCTGGTCAGAAGAAAACGCCTGCACCTCCCCTTTGACCAAAGCATCCATTCCATCCCTGGCGGAAGCCACTGGAACGATCTCCGCGTCGCTGACGGCCTCACTCAAAGCTATCGAAAGACTGTCGATCGTGGTCGTATTCTCCACGGCGGCGACTTTCCTTCCCTGCAGATCCGCAATTCCCTCGACACCCACTGAATCAAGGCTGATCAAGGAAGCGCCGGTTACAAAGGTCAGCTGGGTGAAATCGACGAGTTCGCTGCGTGAAAGTGTCTTGGTCGTGGATCCACACAGAATATCGATTCTGTTGTCGACCAGAGCCTGGAAACGATCGGAGGCGGATACCGGGACAAATTCGATCTTGATACCGGGATTGCTCAGTTGATTCTTTACTTCGTTGACGATGCGCGTGCAAAGTTCGATGGAATAACCGACGGGCTGCTTGTCACTGTCCAAAAAAGACATGGGGGGTTTATTGTCACGAAACCCGATACGAACTTTCTCCGTCGCCTTGATCTGCTCCAGGGTGGAACCTGTTCCGGCCATGCCGGTTCCTGCTGCCAGCATTGAAAATGCAGCGACGAAAATCAATGTGTATTTCATCCTGTACCTCTTGAAAATGTGATGTGAATGATTGTTGGCTGAATGAACCTGTCGGCGCAACGCTTCCTTCGTCAGGGTATACCGAGTTAGTCGATCAACCGCACTGTTATACGTGAACACACCCTGCCTGTAAAAAACACCGTGGCAGTTTTCGGTCAGGCGTCTTAACAACCGGACGGGCGGAGCAGGCGCCAACTGCTTGCATCCTGCCCATCAAACAGAGATGCAACCACTGCCTGCCACATCGAGCGCGGGCTTTTCACAGACCCCCATGCATCTGTAAAACCCAACCCATTTGTCACCTGAATTTTCAGTCACGGAGCGAGAGATAGTCCCAAAAAACTTAGCTTTTTATGCCGGACCAGCTACTGTAACTGAATCGTTACAGTTATTATCACCTTTTGAACGGGAGAGATCCTATGCCAACTGTACCGATTACACTAAGCAAGCATTTGCTGCCCTTTGCGGCCGTTTTGAGGCAACATGGTCTGCCCGTGGGGAATCTGCTGCAGCTGGCCGGTTTGCCGGTGAACTGCCTCGAGGATCCCGGGACACTGATCCCGATCAGCGCCACCTTACACTTTCGGGAGCTGTGCGCCCAAGAAACGGGATTACCGAATATTGCGCTCACAGCCACTGAACATATTGAAATTGCGGATATGGGGGGGTTCGGCCAGGCGCTGATGAGCACCCCAACCCTGGCGCGATCGCTGCAGGAGTGCTGCCAGCTTATCGGTACCCAGAGTTCAAACCTGATCATGGAGATTTCCCCGCAGCCAGATGGCTGTATCTCCTTCAGTCACAGGGTTCTGACCGGGTATGGCAGGGGCGAGTGGCACAGAGCGCTTTACACCCTCGCGTTGATGATAAAAATCGTTCGGCTCGCGGACCCGGACTGGTCACCGTCGGCGATCTGGATCGATTCGAAAGCGACGCCGGAGCGGTTCGAGGCAATCGAGTCACTCGGATCGACGAACAACACAGTCTGACTCAAAAACGGTTCCCACACGGGACGCTGGAACCGAATGAAGACTTTATCTGCAAACCCGTTAAATTCCAGACGGTTGACCCGTTCGTAAAGATGCCGACCGCCCCCCCCGGAAGCTGTACCCGTCTTAAAATTCCTCCGGAACGAAATCGGAATGCACATTCTCCACTCGATCATCGTATTTATCCTTTGAGTGACGTTTTCCCAATACCACTTTTTCCCGTGACAGCTCTTTGTAGGGGACCTGGTTCAGAAAGTGCGAGATACAGTTGAGCCGCGCACTTTTCTTGCTGTTTGCTCTCACCACATGCCAGGGAGCGTGCTTGGAACTGGTGGCCTTGAGCATGTCGTCACGTGCCCGGGAATAGTCGTACCAACGATTGAAAGACTCCACGTCCATGGGACTCAGCTTCCAGACCTTCCGGGGATCCTCGATTCGGGCCCGGAAGCGGCGTTCCTGCTCCTCCATGCTGACATCGAACCAGTACTTGATCAGTTGTATCCCGGATTTCACAATGAATTTTTCGAAGACCGGTGCGTCGGTCAGGAAACGCCTGTATTCATCCTTGGTGCAGAACTTCATAACCCGCTCGACCCCTGCCCGGTTGTACCAGCTGCGATCGAACAGCACCACTTCGCCCGCGGCGGGAAAATGCTGTATGTATCGCTGACCGTACATCTGGGTCTTTTCCCTTTCAGAAGGAGATGGCAGGGCTGCGACGCGAAATACGCGGGGACTGACTCTTTCGGTGAGTCGCTTGATGACCCCCCCCTTACCCGCCGCATCACGCCCTTCGAACACGACAATGACTTTGTGCCCTTTCCGCTGTACCCAGTACTGCAGTTTGACCAGTTCGGCATGCAGTTTGTAAAGCTCGGCTTCGTACACTTTCGTGGACAGTTTTTGCTGACTCTTTTTGCTTTTTTCCTTGGCGTTTTTCTTTGACATTGCACGGCTCTCCCAGGTTACACAGCCAATATGGACTTTATCCGTAAGGGATTCCCGCCAGCGATCGCTGAGCGAAACTATTCAGAATAGTGTACCCGCTATGCGGAAGCCCGTTCCAGCCTTATCCGGTAACACTTAATCAAAAAGCGTGGAATTATCCTGGCTCCGGTACTCGATTCGAAACCAGGCACGTACTGCGGCAACGCCACCCTGAAAACTCAAATTGCCTGCCACAACGTGTAGAATCCGAACAGCATCACAGTACCGCCGGCCACCTGTCGGGCGATGGACGAACGGGCCAGCCGTGCAGCGGCCCCCGCCAGCGCCCCGATCACCAGCAGGTTCGGCAATGTCCCCAATGCAAATGCCAACATCAGCCCGGCCCCCTTGAGCGCACTGCCGGCGGCCACCGCGGTAACGAGCATGGAGTAGACCAGACCGCAGGGAACCCACCCCCAGACCAGCCCCACCCCCAGTGCCTGCAACGGTGCGCGGACCGGGAAAAGTTGTCGCCCCAGGGGCTCGATACGCTTCCATAGCCATCCACCCAGCCGCTCCACCCGGTTCAACACCATCCACCAGCCAGCGAGATAAAGTCCCATCAACACCATGAACAGGCCCGCAACAGCCAACAGCACCTGCTGAGCGTAGTAAACCGGCATGAACCGGGCCAGCAACACCCCCAAGGCCCCCATAATGGCACCAGCAAGCACGTAGCTGGCGATACGACCGGCATTGTAGGCGAGTTGATAGGGCATAATGGCAGCAATACCCTGGTGCTGCTGTTTCGCGACCCCGAAAGTCAGCGCTGCCACAATACCGCCGCACATCCCGACACAGTGCACGCCACCCAGAAGCCCCACGAGAAAGACACTCAGATAGGGAACCAGGGATTCCATCAGCGGGCCACCTCCGGGCGGATATCCGACCCGCGCTGGTGCAACCGTCGCAGCAACAGCAGACCAGGTACGGCGATCAGCGCACAGAAAGCAAAAAAGCCCACCCATCCCACGGCCTCTGCCATATACCCGGTGGGTGCGCTCGCAATCACCCTTGGCACTCCCATCAGACTCGACAGCATTGCATACTGGGTGGCGGTGAACCGCTTGCTCGTCATACTCGCCATGAAAGCGATATAGGCAGCCGTCCCCAACCCACCACTCAGATTCTCGAAGGCAATAACAGCCGCCAGCCAGGGTAAACTGTCCCCCATCAATACCAGCAGAGCAAATCCGGCGGTAGAAAGCCCCTGGAGTATCCCGAAGCCCATCAGCGCACGATAGATACCCAGCCGCATAATCAACACCCCACCCACCAGCCCTCCGACAATCGTTGCCCAGAAACCGAAGAGCTTGACCACCGTCCCGATCTCGGTTTTGGAAAACCCCATATCCAGATAGAAGGGGATGGTCATCTGGGATGCCATGGTGTCACCAATCTTGTAGAGCAGTATGAACAGCAACACCATGACCGCATCCGAACGCCGGAAGTACTCGAGGAAGGGTTGCACCACCGCCTCTGACAGGGTCTGGGGCTTGCCTTCCGAGTTCGCCGGTTCGGGGGCCAGCCAGGTGGTGGCTACACCGATCAGCATGATCCCCGCCATGACGCCATAGACCACGGGAAAGGGTACATGATCGGCCAGGATCAACCCCCCACCCGAGGCCAGCAACATACCCACCCGATAGCCGTTCACATACAGCGAAGCGCCCAGACCCTGCTCCCGGTCGTCCAGGGATTCCCGGCGGTACGCGTCGATAACGATATCCTGACTCGCAGAGAAAAAAGTCACCAGCAATGCTGCAAAAGCGACGCCATAGGGATTGAGCTGGGGACTGGAGGCGGCCAGAATCAGCAGTGACGCGATCAATGCCAGCTGGAACATCAACATCCAGCCACGCCGGCGACCAAGAAAAGCGGGGGTGTATCGATCCAGCAGGGGGGCCCAGAGAAACTTCAGGGTGTAAGGCAACCCGACCAGGGCAAACAGACCGATGGTCCCAAGATCAACGCCATCTTCTTTCATCCAGGCCTGGAGTACGGCACCGGTGAGCAGCAGCGGCAATCCGGAGGCAAATCCCATCATGGCCGCCACCAGCATTCGACCACTGAACATGGCCTGCAGAATGCTGCCTGAAAGTTTGTGTCGGTAAAAGGCTGTCATGGGGTATAACTAAAGAACCTGGGCGGAAAAGACCGGAATTATACACCTAAGCCAGAGCGCCAACATCCCGAATAGTTCTCCTCCAGGGACGCGTTGGAAATTTCAACCCGGACTTTTCAGAGTACAACCATCGGCAAATCTGATACTCGATGGCTCCAGTTACAACCACTTGCAGTGGTCGAAACGAGACACCTCATTGTTCAGCGACCCACCAAACCGGGATGATCAAGTTATGACTGAACTGGCCGTATCATTTTATAACAGGGAAAAACCGACTGGAGAAAGCGTGCCCGTTCCAAACAGCCCATTGAATGGTGACCGGTTCCCATACCCGGGTGGGGATTCAGCGCGAATGCCCCGGATCCCTTGCATACTTAATCCGTGCCGCGGAGAATAAGGGAAACCCCCTGGAGTCGTCAATGCAACCATACCAACGTGAATTTTTAGATTTCTCACTCGCTGCCGGAGTGCTCAAGTTTGGTGAATTCACCTTGAAATCCGGGCGTGTAAGCCCTTACTTTTTCAATGCCGGCCTGTTCAACACCGGATCGAGCCTGGCCCAGCTGGGGCGATGCTACGCCCAGGCGATCACCGACTCGAAGATTGAATTCGATCTGCTGTTCGGCCCGGCCTATAAAGGTATCCCCCTGGCGGCCGTTACCGCCTCTGCGCTCTGGGACTCCCACCGGGTGAATACGCCTTACGCTTTCAATCGTAAAGAGGCCAAGGACCATGGAGAGGGTGGTAATATCGTAGGCCACAGTCTCGCAGGCCGGATATTGATAATTGACGATGTGATAACCGCAGGAACGGCGATTCGTGAATCCGTGGAAGTCATACGGGCCCAGGGAGCAGCACCTGCCGGCGTGGTCATTGCGCTGGACCGACAGGAAAAGGGAACAGGAGAGCGATCCGCCATACAGGAAGTGGAACAGGACTACGGACTACCCGTAACGTCCATCGTCAACCTTGGCAATCTGATCGAATACCTGGACGGGAAACCTGGTTCGACTGACTCTTTAGAGAGTATCGAACGCTATCGTGAACGTTATGGGGTATGACGCCGCTCAAGGCACCCCAGGAATCACCAATGTATCAAAACAGAATCATTATCATAGCCCTCATATCGAGCATTCTGCTGGTGTTTTCCCTGAGTACTCAGGCTGGAAAAATGTACCGCTGGGAAGATGATCAGGGAAACGTCCACTACTCAGACAAAGTCCCCCCGGAACATGTTCAACATGCAAGAACCCGATTGAACAAGCGTGGCATCGAAGTCAAAAAGATTGGTGCGGCTAAAACACCCGAAGAACTGGCAAAAGAGGCAGAGATCAAACGCCTGCAGCTGGCGAAAAAGCGCCTTATAGAGGAACAGCGCGCCCAGGATCGGGTGCTGCTGCGCACTTTTCGCAGCGAAGATGACATTACGATGACCCAGGACGGGAAACTCAGCTCTCTGGATAATTCCATTTTGATTATCCGTACCAATATCAGGCGCCTCAAACTCCGGCTCTCCGACATGCAGCACAATGCAGCAAACCGTGAACGCCGGGGAAAGAAGGTGTCAAAAAACATGCTGAAGGACATCGAAGCGACCAGAAAACAGCTCAAAGACAGTTACGCGGTCATTATCCGCAGAGAGCAGGATAAGGAGGAAATAGCCAAAAAATACAATGCGGACCTGGCAAGATTCCAGCAGTTAAAGAATCTTAACTCCGAAGCCAATGCTGACAAGAAGAAAGAAGAGACCCGCTCATTACTGCTCGAAACCGTAGTCGTCTGCGAAGATAACGCCAGCTGTGACAGAGCCTGGAAGCTGGCCGAAACCTATACCCGGGAGCACTCCACCACACGTATGCAGATGCTTGCACGAAGTATCATCATGACAGCAGCGCCACTCAAGGATAAGGACATCAGCATCACCGTATCCCGTATCCGGGAGCCTAAAAAGCCGGGGGCACGGCTGTTTATGGACCTGCAGTGCAAAGGCTCTCCCCGAGGCAAGGAGTTCTGTAATTCAGAAACAGTCAACAAAATCAGAGCTGGATTTCGCAGTTTTCTCAGCGAACCCGATCCCCTGGCCTATGCAATCACCCGGGAAACAGTATCGGCTCTAAGATTTTCCAATGAGCCTCCCATCGATCCAGGGGTGAAACCTTGAATCCAGTGCGCAGGAACTGGTGCATACGCCCCTCTACCATGACCAGCATCAAGCCGGCACCCAGTTCAGGCTCGGGACACTCCTGAGCCTGTTCGCGCATCCTTGATTCCCGCAATATCTGTTTGAATTGAGTCTCGACCCGGGCAAAAAACTGCTCCACCCGGCCGTGTAGACGATCGTTCTCACCCACCAGCGCATCCCCCAGCAACACCCGGGTGATTCCTGGATTGCGATCGGCAAAACCAAGCAACAGGTATAACATCCTGGCGCAGCGCATCCTGGCGCCTTTCTCTTCTTCGAGAATCTGATTAATCCGGGTAAAGACCGTCTCTTCAGCAAAACCGATTAGACCCTCGAACATTTTTGCCTTGCTGGCAAAGTGACGATAGAGTGCGGCTTCCGAAACGCCGGCGGACCGGGCTAATCTGGCAGTGGTAATCCTTGCTCCGGGACTTTTCTCCAGCTCGGTGGCCAGCGCCTCAAGGATCAATTGCCTGCGAGGGGGTTTATTCTTCATCGACGGCGAATCAGCGTACCAACACCTTCGTCGGTAAACAGCTCCAGAAGCACCGCATGCTCGACCCGCCCATCAATAATATGGGATGAATTGACGCCGGCCTTCACCGCATCCAGCGCACTCCGAATCTTGGGAAGCATACCGCCATGAATCGTGCCATCGACTATCAACTCATCCACCCGCTGGGTCGAGAGCCCGGTCAGCAATGTGCCATCCTCATCCAGCAAGCCTGCCGTATTGGTCAGTAGAATCAACTTTTCGGCCTGAAGCACTTCTGCAACTTTCCCGGCAACCAGGTCCGCATTGATGTTGTATGAATGACCATCGCTTCCAACCCCGATCGGCGCGATGACTGGAATAAAATTTCCCTGCACCAGCATATGTACAACCGATGCATCGACACTTTCCACCTCACCCACATGCCCGACATCTATGATTTCCGAGACCTCTATCTCGGGAACGCTGCGCCTGACTACCATTTTTCTGGCGTGAATCAGGTCACCGTCCTTACCGGTCAACCCCACTGCAGAGCCACCATTGCGGTTGATCAGATTAACGATTTCCTTATTGACCAGACCACCCAGCACCATTTCCACCACATCCATGGTCTCGCTGTCGGTCACGCGCATACCCTGGATAAATTCGCTTTGCTTGCCCAGCCGGGCCAGCAGACTGCCAATCTGGGGACCGCCACCATGGACCACCACCGGATTGATGCCAACCAGCTTCATCAACACCACATCCCGGGCGAAACCGCGCTTGAGCTGCTCCTCGGTCATGGCGTTACCGCCATATTTGATGACGACGGTCTTGCCGCGAAAACGCTGAATATAGGGCATTGCTTCCGTCAGCACATGGGCGACGTTCCGCGCCGACTCAGGTGTCAGACTCATAAGGATATTCCAATTCTAGTTTCAATGTGCTGCTGCACAGAGTTGTCAAGTTTCTGGTTCAATGATTGCGGATGATCCGGGACCGGCAGATCACAGACAGGCCCAGGTTCATTATGCCGATCTACTCGCTGTCAACGACTCCAGAGTCTTTTCGGGGATTACCGGGAAGGTTGGTTTCCACTGCATGGTCTCGATCGGGCAGCCGATCAAAACGGGGGCTGGATGCCAGGCACAGCCGCCTGGATCCGTTCTTTGAACATCCCCTGTATTCTCTCCAATGCATCTTCACTGTCTGCCTCGAAACGAAATTTGAGAGAAGGTACGGTATTGGATGCCCGAACCAGCCCCCATCCATCGCTGAACTCTGCCCTGATGCCATCGATATTGATCACCTTGGCATTCGGGAATTCCACTTTGTTCAGCAACTGCTGCATCACCGCCACATTCTCCCCCTCTGCCATGGGTAAAAGCAACTCCGGTGTGGCAACACTCTCGGGCAACTGGGCGAAGTTTTCAGCCGTGCTGAAATACTCGGCGTCTATCGCCAGCACTTCCAACAGACGGGCACAGGAATAGAGCGCATCGTCGAAACCATACCAACGCTCTTTGAAATAGATATGCCCCGTCATCTCTCCGGCAAGCAGGGCCCCCGTTTCCGTCAGCTTCGATTTCATGAGGGAGTGCCCCGACTTCCACATGATGGGGCGCCCCCCATTGGCCAGTATCTCACTGGCCAGGTGACGAGTGGATTTCACATCGTAAATGATGTCCACTCCTGGATTCCGCAACAGCACATCTCTGGCCAGCAGGATCAACAGCCGGTCCGGCCAGATGATCTTACCCGAGGAATCAACCACCCCAAGACGATCCCCGTCACCATCAAAAGCCACTCCCAGGTCTGCTCCCGTCTCCCGGACTTTCTCGATCAACGCCCGCATGTTTTCCGGATCGCTGGGGTTCGGATGATGATTGGGAAAACTGCCATTGACCTCACAGAAAAGATCAGTAACCTGGCAGCCCAGAGCCCTGAATAGTGCCGGAGCAACCACCGAGGCGGCCCCGTTCCCACAATCAACGACCAGTTTCAAAGGACTGACCAGTTGCACGTCTTCGGCGACACGGTTCAGATAGTCCGGCACCAGATCCTGCTGCTTCACAGAACCGTTACCGAGTATCAGGTTACCCTGCTCGATCCGACGACGCAGATCCTGAATCTGCTCACCATGGAGTGCTTCACCCGCAATGACAATCTTGAGACCGTTATATTCGGAGGGATTGTGACTACCGGTAACCATCACCCCGGAACTACTCCCCAGAAAGTGGGTAGCGAAATAAAGGATCGGAGTGGGCACCAGGCCTATATCCACCACATCCCGACCACTCGCCATCAGGCCTTGACACAAGGCTTCGCTGAGTTCCTGACTTGAATTCCGGCCATCCCGCGCCACGATAACCGTCTGCTGTCCTTTGGCATGGGCCTCGGTACCAATAGCACGACCCAGTTGATCGAACAGTTCCGGACTGAGGGTTTTGCCGGCAATGCCACGAATATCGCAGATCCGGAACACCTCAGGGGATAAAACCCCGGGCTTGAGCCCCCCTTCCTCCGGAACCGGCTCGTCGATCATCAGTTCCTCATCGCTGGGCATACCCTGGGCATCGGATTCCTGCCATTTTCCACCCATCCGCTGTCGCTTCCTCGGGGTTGGCTGCTCTGATTGCTCCTGGACGCCTGGGGCTTTCGCCCCCTTCGGCCGCCCCAACCGGGACAACAACTCCAGTGTGTTCTGCAGTTCCTGCAAGGCAGCCTGCCCCGGGCGAGGCGACCGTCCCCCGACCAGACCCTCAGCAATACTGAGAATTTTAACCTGGTCCTGCTGCAAGGCCGCTTTGATACGCCCGACCAGAAACAGTACCACTCCTGCGACAAGCATCAGAATGACTGCGGCCACTCCCCAGATTGCCAACAGGCCACTGATACCCCCTGAGCCCCCGCCATTCCAGTACGCCACGCGCCAGATCGTCCCCTCAACCGGCACCGTCCCACTCATGGATCTTTTATCCATTGCAGCAGTGACGGTACTGACCAGCCTCACCGCTTCTCCAGCGACGACCTGCTGAACCTCCACCTGTCCGCCGTAACTTAAAATTCGGTCTATGGACTCATTCAAAACCGAAAGCTGCAGCTGCAACAGGGCCACACCCGCCAGACCCTCTCGATTACCATCACCGATGGGGGCGACCATGCTGATTCGCTGCTTGCCTTGTTTTGTCGTGTGAACTTCCGCCAGCGACGCTTTGTTTTGCTGTTCGACCCGCTTCAGCAACTCTATGGAGGCGAAACTGAGCTTTGAGACATGATCGGATACCGTGTCATCCCAGTTGGCGGGCAGAATCTGTACCTGTGCGGCCCGTGGTATCAGATCTCTGATTCTCTTCTCGTATTGCCTGACTTCACCCTGGTCACCGGCATTCAGTGCAGCAATGAGACCGGGATTCTGCAAAGCACCGCGGAACATGTCCCCATAAAGCCCGATCTGCACCGCAAGCTGGCCTGCCACCCCCTCTGCGGCAGCCCTGACCTGAATGACGCTGCTCTCCTGGGCCTGGCGCCGCTCCAGAAAACTATTGATCGCGGCACCGGCAACCAGCAATAAAGTGATAGCAATCAACAGGATTGCGGTGAAAAACCGAATGCTGCTGGATCCGGTA
>JAAELC010000584.1 GCA_024227135.1 Gammaproteobacteria bacterium | reverse complement strand
TGTCGGCAAACTGGGTAATCCTGAACTTGGGGGTGTACCACTGCCGGAATTCACGCGCCGCCAGGAACTCTACCGGCAAGCGGAGATCAGTGCAGTCACCGAGGTTCCAGTGTTCGTACGCAAGGCCCATGAAATCTACGGTTATCAACATCTGGTCAACGACGTGGCGGGGAGTCTTTGTGACCTGGATGCTCCGGACGTGGAACATCTGCTGACCAGCCATACCCTGCTTCTGTATATCCAGGTTACCGAACAGGCTGAAGAAGACGAGCTCATCTGGCGCGCCCAGCATGATCCCAAACCCCTCTACTTCAGACCGGCATTTCTGCGGAAACAGATTGCCGACTATTTAAGTATCAATAAACTGCAGTATGCGGCAGAAATCGATCCGGATGATTTCACGAGCTGGATTTTCCCCCGGCTGTATCACTCCCGTATTCCACGCTACCAGGCCTTGACACAACCTAACGGCTACACGGTGACTTCACTCGAAGCAGCACAGGTCAGGGATGAAGTCGATTTTCTTGAACTGGTAGAACGTGCCATCGCCAGGCATCCAGGCAACTGAGGAATTCACAGCTATGCCACTGGTTTCACATAACGGACTCCCCACCTTCAAACGCCTGCGGCGGGATGGCCAGACCATTCTCGAAACAGGTCGTGCACTGCACCAGCATATTCGCGAGCTCCACATCGGTCTGCTCAACATGATGCCCGATGCCGCTCTGGAAGCCACTGAAAGGCAGTTCTTCCGACTGATCGGGGAGAGTAACCCTATTGCCCAATTCTACGTACACCCTTTTACGCTCAAGGAAATTCCGAGGAGCAAACGGGCACAGCAGCATATCAGCGATTACTACGACACTTTCGAACAGCTACAGGAAGAAGGGCTGGATGCCCTCATCATCACCGGAGCCACTCCAATCCACCCCAAACTCAGTGATGAACCGTTCTGGAACCCGCTCGAGGAAGTGGTTGAATGGGCCTTCGAGAATGTCACCTCGACACTGTGTTCCTGCCTCGCCACCCACGCCGTACTCCAGTTACGACACCAGCAGCAGCGAACCCCTCTGGGATTCAAGCGCTGGGGTGTCTATCCTCACCGGGTGACGGATCGCAGCCACCCATTGGTTCACGACGTAAACAACCTGTTCAATGTCCCCCACTCCCGCTTCAACGAAATCAGCCGTGATCAGTTTGAACAAGCCGGGCTGCACGTGCTGGCCGAAAGCGATGAAGCCGGAGTCCACCTGGCGGTCAGCGATGACCGTTTCCGGATGGTTTTTCATCAGGGACACCCGGAGTATGACACCGTCAGTCTGCTCAAAGAGTACAAGCGTGAGGTTCAGCAATACGAGGCAGGAAAACGCCAGGACTACCCGCCTTTTCCTGAACACTTCTTCAGGGAACGGGAAAAAGCGATACTCGATGAATACCGGGTACATCTGCTCGATGCCATGACCAGCCTGGGAGCTTTGCCGGGATTTCCAGATCAACTGGTCTTTGAAAGGCTGGACAACACCTGGCATGACACCGCGGAAGGAATCGTCTCCAATTGGATTGGGTTGGTCTATCAAATTACCCACCATGACCGAAAACTCCCTTTCATGGAGGGTATAGACCCCAAAGACCCCCTCGGCATCGGCCACCCGACCTGACGGATGCATGCTTAGGGCATTCGACGTTCCACGCCGCTGTAGAAAGAGACGAACACTTAACTAACCGCCGGGGTAAGGGTCACGGAAATAAACAGATATCCAGAAATTGCGCGGGGTTTTGGTTCAGATTCAAGGCGTGGTAAGGGGCGCATAGTTGTTCTATGCAACCTTTTCCTCAACGCGGAAAGATCTGTCTGGGACAGATTTTCACGCCAGCCCGAAGGGCGAGGCTCAGGATGAGCCGAGTAACCTGGGCCAAAAGACCAGCAAGACTGGATAGTTATTTTTTTCCGCGGCCCTAAGCCCTTACCCGGCCTCGATAACAGCCTGATGGGTTGATCCAAACCCGGCAGGCTGTTTTACTGGAGAGGGCTGGGGACCAGCTAAGCCTTTTCCCCCTTAACCAACAGGAGCCATAAAGTGGGTAATTCCCTGCACGATCAGTTGATCAAAGCCGGCCTGGTGAGCGAAAAACAGGCCAAAAACGCTTACAAGACAAAGCAGAAGAACAAGAAACTGGCACGCAAGGGGCAGGCATCTGCTGTTGAGCCGAAGCAAAACACAGCAGCGCAAAAAGAATCTGAACGCAAAATCCGAGACCGTAAACTGAATAAACAACGGCAGGAGAAAGCCGAGCAGAAATCGAAAGCCGCCCAGATAAGGCAACTGATCGATAACAACCAGGTATCGGTCAAAGACGGGGATATCAGTTACAATTTTACCGACAACAATAAGATTAAGCGCATCTATGTGAACCGGGAAGTACAGAGTAAACTGACCAGCGGGGCAATTACCATCGTCAACACAAAGAAAGGATATGCACTGGTGCCGACAGAGATTGCTGAGAAAATTCGCCAGCGAGACCCTTCCCGAATCCTGGCTGGAAACGATCCGGCGACCGAAGAAAAAGATGATGCCTATTCAGAATACAAAATACCAGATGATCTGATGTGGTAACCACCTGATCGAAATATGGTTGCTTGACCGAAAACTGACCTCGTCAGGGTCTGGCTCCAACCGCCCGCCAGCAGACCACAGCAACCTGACACCATAAGTTCGCCTGGCAGGCTTATCTGCCAGGCAGCTGCCATCGGTGATCCAGTGGCCCCGAACGGTTTGCTCTTTCGTAACTACTCACCCCTCATGGGCGATCTGTTCCAGAAGACGTCGTCAATACCTGACTGTAGACCTGGCTTTGGCATCCCTGCCGAAGACACTTGCTCCACAGCCCCCCCCATGGAGTATACTCTCTGGGGGGTGAGCAGTTACCTTTTGGCGGCCATTCGCCAACAGACCCTGGGTGGACGTGCGCCCTGTTTCCCAAAACGGCATTCCCTGGAATCCAGTACCTGCCAGCACTGTTGGATCAACTACAATCACCCTATTGCAGTCACCCCGGCAACCCCAGGAAACATTCCATTGAAATCCAGAAAAGTACTTCGCATGACCCTGGCGGGTACGCTAGTGTTGTTGGCCCTGGCCTTAGCGCTGCTCGCCCTGCTTGCCTTCGTCCCGATAAAACTGGACCTGACCTCCCAGCGGAGCATGGTTGAATCAACGGCATCGGCACTGCTCGGCCGTTCCGTCAGGGTGGGGGGAAACCTCAGCATCTCAACCTCACTTTGGCCAGCCATCGAACTGGGGGATATACGCATCGGTAACCCGGAAGGGTTTTCTGATGGTGATCTCCTGGTGATGAAGCAGGCAAAGCTCTACCTGGGGGTACTGCCACTCCTGCGAGGCAAACTCCATATCGACGGCCTTTCCGTCCATGGACTCGATGTGCGGTTGCTGGAAGATGGGAAAGGTGACGTAAACTGGGTTTTCAACGCTCCGCGAAAAAACGCCACCTCCCGACCAGGCAATGACCAGAATGGGAATACCGGCGGATATAAGCTGACGTCCGATTCTCTGGTGATACAAGACCTCAAACTGGCCGACATCTCGGTTTCTTACCGCTCCGGGGAGCAGGAACAACCCATCAAGTTCCATCTGGGGGAAAGTATCGGCTCTGCCTTGCCAGGCCAACCTCTGAGCCTGACCATGCAGGGCACCCTGGACCAGCATGAATTCAGTGGTGAGCTCAAACTGGGTTCACTCAAGGAACTGATCGAGAAGAACAGATCCTGGGCAGATATCCGGATAGACATCGCTGAAACCCACATCGGATTGTCCGGTAACCTGGATATACTGCCCGACGCCCCGCTGCTGAAACTCAAGGTCAGTGTGGAAGGAAAACGCCTGGACAGCCTCAACCGGCTCCTGGCATTAGACCTCCCCCCGCTGAACGCCTACCAGTTGAAAGCCGTGCTCTCTACCCGTGAAAAGCAGCTCGATCTGTCTGAGCTGGATATCCGGGTAGGCAAGAGCAGCCTCATCGGCAGTATGAAAACTGACACTTCCCAAAAGTCCACCAACATCGATATAGCGCTGACTGCACCATTGATACAGTTGGAGGATTTTAACGTCGGCGACTGGTCCCCGGAAACAGGAACAGAAACTCCGCCTGACAGTCAGAAATCGAACAGCGGTGATAAAGAGCTTCGGGAACTCATAAGTTCCAGGCTACTCGAAAAACTGAGGATAACACTGGACCTTTCGATTCAGAGGGTACTCTCAGGAAAGGACGAACTTGGCAGCGGCCACCTTAAAGGCCGACTGAGAGACGGACGCATTGAAATAGCACCATTAACCCTCAACCTGCCCGGTGGGTCATTTGACCTGGCATTGTCCCTGAAACCGGGCAAGACCGCTGCTGAAGCAAAAATCCAGGCCAAGGTGGTTAACTTCGATCTGGGTGTACCTGCCAGGATAGCTCACCCGGAAAGTGACTTCGGTGGTGTCGTCAACCTGGATATCAGTCTGACCTCGACAGCAGGAAGGCTGTCCGACCTGTTTAGAGAAGCCAGCGGACACCTGGATTTCTCGAGTCATCCGGTCAACCTGCGGGCGGGTGTGCTCGATCTATGGGCAATCAACCTCCTCGCGTCGATAGCGGCAAAGGGTGCGAAGGACGAATCACAAGTGAATTGCATGGTTGGGCGCCTGAAAATGGAAGAAGGCATTCTTACCCCCGAAGCCTTTGTCATCGATACCTCCAATATTCGAATTTGTGGATCAGGACAGGCTGACTTCAAGCAGGAAACCTTCGACTTCTCCGTTGCTCCCACGCCGAAAAGACCACAGTTTTTCAGCCTTGCCACTCCTTTCAGGGCTTTGGGGAATTTCACTGACTTTGAAATGGGCATCAGTACCGATGGCATCATCGGCACCACACTGAATTGGGTCACCAGCCCACTGCATGTTCCGTTACGCACCCTTGCAGGGGAGAAACTACCCGCCGATGGAGATGATGTGTGCAACATTCCCCTGGGGCCATCCAACCGGCCCACATCCCCCCTCCCGGGCTGCCGCATCCATGAAAATCCCCCGCAAGCATCCCGGACCCCTGATTCCTGGGATCCGTAGTATAGAGGGGGCCCGCGGCCCTGAGAGCGGGGTGGCTATTCGGATTTCCTCATCGGGCACATCAATGGCGACCCAGATCAGCACGGGGTAGCTATTCGGATTTTCTCATCGGGCACGTCAATGGTGACCCAGATCAAGGAAAGCTTCCTATTGCCCGGGATGGCCTTGCCTACACTGCTGAGTCGCACTAGATTTAAACTTTGAAAGGAGGTTTCAAACATGTTGACTTATGAGGACTGCGTGGGTATGTCCGAACTCACCGAAGAAGAGGTTGAAGCGATCGCGGAGCACGAGCACATCCCCAATATCGTGGCAACCGAACTGGGAAACTATCTGGTGCATGACGAGGAGTCGGGAATTCCGAAAATCCGTCGCATCATTCTGGATGATATCGAAATGGCCGAGAAACGGGGTCAGAAAGAACATGCCCTCGTACTTAAGCTGACACTCAGGCATTTCGTGGAGACCCATCCTAACGCTGCCACCAACGCTGCCTGATTTGATCGTGCTCTGCGGCTCCGAAAGCCGCAGATTTCAGGTTACTCCAGGTCCTCTTCAGACCAAGGGTGTGGTGTGTCTATGGCAACATGGACAAATCGATGCGGGCTAGAGTTTTGATACCGACGATCGTTACCACCTTCACATCGTAACAGATAGATGGGAGGCGTCCGTTTGGTTCGTGACCTCCACTGCAACCCCCTCTCCAACTGACCGGCTACTTACCGGTTGTACTCCGGACCTTGCCGGCGGAACATCCAGGTACCACTTGTCCTGACTGCAGGAAAACGACGGGGAGAAGACGAGGAGAATTTGTTCTACACTTCTTCAGGAATACGGTTTCCATAGCATCGGGAGTTCCGTAAACACTATCGTGAAGGACAGTCTCGGGGAAAGGCTGGTCGACAACCGTCGAATCAGCTGTGATGGCCTGTCGGTCACTCGATCAGACCAGTGTTCGGGCCAGCTCATCGACAGGAGCGGCGCACCTCGAAAAAGTCCTTTTGAATCAGCTTGCGGCAATGTTTTGTGCACTGCACAAAAAAAGTCTTGACGCAGGGTTGAATACCAGTAATAATTCTCCCATATTGTGCAGTGCAGCAATTCCGCTAACCCACTAAAATAGAGAAGGTCGTTACCATGAGCATACAAACCCCAAATCCTTTTGATTTCGCCGGTCTTTTCAAGAACTACGATCCCCAGGCATTCTTGAAGCAGATCCAGAATGGCTTCAGCGCTTACCAATTGCCTAACCTGGACACTTCCGCACTCATGGAGTCCCAGAAAAAGAACGTTGAGGCATTGGTCGCAGCCAACCAGGCCGCTTTCTCCGGTACCCAGGAACTGCTCAAGCAGCAGGGTGAAATGATGCAGCAGGCAATAACAGACGCCACCGAAGCTGCTAACGCGCTGGCAGGGTCCTCTAACCCTAAAGACCTGGCTGCAAAACAGGCTGAACTGGTCCAGGCCGCTTTTGAAAAGGCACTTGCCAATTCCACCGAACTCAGTGAACTGGTCAAGAAAAACCAGGATGAGGTCAGCGGCATGGTTAACCAGCGCGTCTCCGAAAGCCTGAAGGAAATCAAGGATGCCATCAGTAAGCTCGGCTAACTGAACCCTTCACTCAAGGAGGCTGCTACCTTATCATTATAACAAAACAGCTTTTTGAGTTTCCTGATACAACCATAAGGGGGCTGCGCGGCCATTAGGCTGCGCGCCTCCTTCTCAGCTTACAGAGACTGGCCGACTATGAGCGAATCAACCACCGAAGAAATGAACACCCTCGGGTTCACATCCCTTGCAGAAGGATTGCAGAAGAATTTCAAGCGCGTAGAGGATGTGATGACGGATTTTGCCAAATCCTATGAGGATATGGACATGGATCCCTTCAACCTGACTTCGGCTTACCAGGAATGGCTCGCCTCAGTCGGAAGCAACCCCCAGAAGCTTATCGAGGCCAACCTGGCCTATATGCAAAATGCCACAACCCTTTATCAGCAAAGCGTTATGAGCGTACTGGGTATCAATGCAGAACCTGTCGTAACAGAAGAAAAAGGGGATCGCCGGTTTAAGCACGACGACTGGGCTGAAAAGCCGGTATTCGGTGCCATCAAGCAGTCCTATCTGCTGGCCTCCCAGTGGATGCGTGGCATGGTCAGCGACATGGAAGGCCTGGACGAACAGACGGCTCAGAAAGTGAAATTCTTCACTGAACGCTATATCGACGCCATGTCCCCCACCAATTTTGCCGTCACGAATCCGGCAGTCATCGAGAAGACCCTTGAAACCAAGGGTGCCAATCTCGTCCATGGCTTGCGCAACATGCTGGAGGATCTGGAACGTGGCAAAGGTCAGCTGCAGATCAGAATGACCGACGCAGAGGCATTCGAGCTGGGTAAAAATGTCGCCGTCACACCTGGAAAAGTGGTTTTCCAAAACCGCATGTTTCAATTGATTCAGTACACCCCGACCACGGACACCGTGTTCGAAAAACCCCTTCTGGTCGTGCCACCCTGGATCAATAAGTTTTATATCATGGACTTGCAGCCAAAGAATTCTTTGCTCCGATGGCTGATCTCCCAGGGACACACCGTGTTCGTGGTTTCCTGGATCAACCCGGACGAGAGTTACCGTGACACGACCTTCGAAGACTACATGAAAGGGGGTGTAATCACCGCGGTGGATGTGGTTGAGCAGATCAGTGGCGTCAGTGAGATCAATTCCATCGGTTACTGCATTGGCGGCACCTTGCTGACCAGCACCCTGGCCTACATGAAGAGCAAGGGTGACATGCGCATCAAGAGCGCAACATTCTTCACCACCATGCTGGATTTCTCCGATCCCGGAGAACTGGGCGTATTCATCGACCAGGAACAAATCTCCTCCCTTGAAGTGCAGATGGAGAAAGATGGCTATCTGGAAGGCAGTTCCATGGCCGGTGCATTCAACCTGATGCGGGCCAATGACCTGATCTGGTCTTTCTATATCAATAACTATCTGCTGGGCAACGATCCCCGCCCCTTCGACCTGCTCTATTGGAATTCCGACTCGACTCGTATGCCGGCAAAAATGCACAGCTGGTATCTGCGCAACATGTACCTGGACAATAGACTGTGCAAACCCGGTGGGTTGACCATCGACGGCGTACCCATCGATGTATCCACCATCGATATCCCGGTGTGTTTTGCTTCGACAGTGGAAGATCACATCGCGCCCTGGAAATCCACCTATGCGGGCGCACAACTGTTTTCCGGTGACGTCCGGTTCATTCTTGGTGGTTCAGGACATATTGCCGGGGTAATCAATCCCCCTGAAGCAGGAAAGTACGGTTTCAGACTCACCGACGGTCTTCCGGATGATCCGGATGCATGGGCATCCAAAGCGGAAAATCATCCCGGTTCCTGGTGGCCTGAGTGGCAAAACTGGATTGCGCCCCAGTCAGGAGAACAGATAGAGGCCCGTATTCCCGGAAGCGGAAAATTCAAAGCCCTTGAAGAAGCACCCGGCTCTTACGTCAAAGCCCGTATTGGGGTACCCGCCGATGAACCCGAGCAGATTGCAGCAACGCCAGCTGCCACGGAAGCAACACCCGAGCCCGCCCAGAAAGAAGCCAGCGTGAAACCGGAAACCAAAGTGGCGACCGATAAGCCCGAAGCGCCGGCCAAGGATGATTTGACAGTCATTTCCGGTATCGGCCCTGCACTCGCCCGCCTCCTTCAAAGCAAAGGCATCAGCAGCTATGCCGATCTGGCAGGCAAGGATCCTGGCGAAATTCGTGAACTTCTGGACAACGAAGGCGCGAAGTATAAGAAGTATAATCCCTCGAGCTGGCCGGAGCAGGCAAAGTCACTCCTGTAATCTGAGCCCGAAAGCAAATCAGGCAGGGACAATCGTTGCTGCCTGACCCCACATAAGCCACTACCGGTCACATTGACGGTAGTGGCTTTTTTCCATCCAGGACTAGCACTGTTCTGATCCGGATACAACCTTCCCAATGAACCGGCATTATCCGGTCATTGTCAGCTCCTGCTTACGCCCATACATCGTTTTCAGCCTGCAACTGACCACCGGCGTCACCCGTGTTAACAACCCCCTTTGGAACCACGAACATCTCCCCGGGGGACAGTGTCACTTTTCCATCCAGAAACATAATGGCTCACTCCCCGGAGATGACCTCCCATGGGTGGTCTGTGGAGGAAGTGTCTTTGGCAGGGATGCCAGAGCCAGGTCTACAGGGAGGGTTTTACGACCTCTTCCGGAACAGATCGCCCATGGGGTGTGAGTAGATACCTGAAACCATGTATCGAGAACAGCTTTCAGCACGATTCAAACACCCGACAACTATGACAGATCCCCCGACTGGCTCTCCGCGGCAAGCCGTATCCCCAAACCGATCAGAACACTGCCACTGGTTCGGTTCAGCCACGTCTGCACCCGGGGACGCGCCAAGTGTGTCTTCGATCTCGTGATGCGTTTTGAGACGTCCCAGTCCCCAAAACGCACTCGATCTTCGACAGCCTATTAATTCCCCGGACGC
>JAAELC010000583.1 GCA_024227135.1 Gammaproteobacteria bacterium | reverse complement strand
TGTAACTACTCACCCCGCACGGGCAATCTGTTGCGGAAGACGCCGTGAAACCCTCCCTGCAGGCTTGGCTTTGGCATCCATGCACCACTACTCACGCCTTGAATCTGAACCATCCCGGCGCTGCGTTTTCCCTGCTTTGCTTGGGCACCGGTCCTGGGCATCCTGCCCAGGCCATTCACTGCTATGCAGTTCATCCGGCGCAATTTTCCGACAACTGATTATTTCCGCGACCCTAATATGCCCTGATCGGTATCTGGTAATCAATTCTAGCAACCGCTTTACCTGGAGACTCGGGCAGGGGAAAGGGCTGAATACTTCAATCCACCCTTCCGTTTCTGATGATTATCAGATAGCTTGCCCTTCTTTACTCCTGGCAACGGGCTGAGCGATGACAAACGGGAACTATAGTGCCTGAACTAACGGAGCTGTGGGTCTATCTTGCCGTCGGAAGCGCAGCCGGACTGCTGGCCGGGCTCCTGGGTGTGGGTGGGGGACTGATCATCGTGCCAGCACTGGTCTGGCTACATCTTGGCAACGGTTTCGACAACGCTGTGGTGATACACACCGCGGTTGGGACTTCACTAGCCACTATTATCGTCACCTCGATCTCTTCTATCCGCGCTCACCATAAACGGGGGGCAGTACGCTGGCCATTGGTCATGCAATTGACCCCTGGGATCATTGTTGGAGCCTGGTTGGGCGCCGGGATCGCGGACCAGTTGCCCACACTCTGGCTGCAGCGGGTATTTGCCTGCTTCGTGATCACAGTCGGAATACAGATGGCCCTCGGTGCCAGAACCGAGGCACACCGGGGATTGCCTTCATTGCCAGGCATGACTCTTGTCGGAAGCGCTATCGGCACGGTCTCCGCCATTGTGGGCATCGGTGGTGGATCCCTGACGGTACCGTTTCTTAACTGGTGCAGTGTCAATATCCGTCAGGCAGTCGCTACATCAGCCGCCGTGGGTCTCCCGATTGCCGTTGCCGGCACCATAGGATTCGTTTTCACAGGACTGGGGGAGCCTGCTCTGCCGCCAGGCAGCACCGGCTATGTATACTGGCCGGCATTCTTTGGTATTTCCCTGGCCAGCTATCTGCTGGCTCCCTTAGGTGCAAAAATAGCTCATTCCCTGCCACTGGCTTCCCTCAAGCGGGTTTTTGCCGTGTTACTGCTGGGAGTAGGGGCAAAAATGCTTGCCGGATAACCGACAGTGTTTCCAGGATGACGGCAAGCTCCCAGAAAACTGTTTTCAACCGGATGTCCGATCTGCCTTCGGCTTCCAGAAACTGGAGAGATCTATGAGTCGCATTGTTTACGTCAACGGCGAGTTTGTTAACGAAGCTGAAGCCCGGATTTCCATCTTCGATCGTGGTTTTCTGTTCGCGGACGGTGTCTACGAGGTATCATCGATCCTGGGTGGCGCACTGATCGACAACGATGCTCATCTGCAGCGCCTGGAGCGTTCTCTGGGTGAATTATCCATGCCCTGCCCCGCCTCTTTAAAGGATATTGCTGAGATACAGCGGGAACTGGTCACCAGAAACCAGGTAAAGGAAGGCGCATTGTACCTTCAAGTCACCCGTGGTGTTGCCGAACGTGACTTTGCCTACCCGAGTAACACCGAACCATCCCTGGTTATGTTTACCCAGGCACGGCCCTTGATCGATAATCCTGCCGCGAAACAGGGTATCAGCATTATTACAGTACCTGACCAGCGGTGGAAACGCCGGGATATCAAGACGATTGGTCTGCTTCCCGCATCGATGGCCAAAGAGATGGCACTGGCCCGGGGTGCCGATGACGCCTGGCTGCACGAAGAGGGCTATATTACCGAAGGCAGTTCCAACAACGCCTATATCGTCACGGAAGGGGGAGAAGTCATTACCCGCCATTTGAGCAACGGGATACTGGCCGGTATTACTCGTGGGGCTATCTTACGGCTATCCAGGGACACGGGCATGAAAGTTGTGGAGCGGCCATTCTCTCTGGAAGAGGCACACCAGGCAAAAGAGGCTTTCGTCACCAGTGCCACCACCTTTGTCTATCCTGTGATCCGGATAGATGGCAAGACCATTGGTGAGGGAAAGCCGGGACCGGTCACGGTACGGCTGCGCGAACTCTACGTCGAAATGGCATTGCAACAAGCGGCAGCCCAACAGCGGTAAGCGTTTGGGCAGGCTCAGTGAGATCTGTTCGATGCACTCTGCTCCGGGACCGGCATTCACACAAAAGCTGATTACGATCAATCAAAATGGGATCTGGTCAATTGTCGGCGGTGTATACCGCCGTTTCCGGATGAAATGCATACCAGGCAAACCAGAATGAGGGGACGGTGGGTATATCGTCACCGGCGCTGTTGACGATTCGTGCACTCTCACTTCCCGAATCATAGCGCACGACCAGATCACGACCGGCAAACCGATCTTTTATCTCCCCCCGGGTTCGACTCAACTCGGAAAACGGGTACGCTTTGTATTGACCGTTCACTTCCACCCCCAGGATGCGCTCCTTGGGGTGGTATCGGGGGTCCTTCTTGCTGACGGGAAAGTAGATACCCTCGCTGTTCTCATACCCGGCGTAGGGATCTCTGTCGTAGTCTCGGCTCGTACCGGTAGCCCTGGAAAGCAATTCAGTATCGGGGTGATCTGCCAGCCATTGAGACCAACTCGTATGAACAAGGGGCAGCATGTCCAGCCGCGTCCCCTTCAGCGGACCGGATACCGCCTTGGACATTATCTGGGACCAGAGCGATTCAGTCTGGCGGTCATAAAGCAGTACGTCGCTGTTGTACAGCAAGCCTGACACCCCGAAATGGGTCTCTTTCCCCGCCACTTTCGCGTTGTAAGCAATCCCGCTTCCGCACAGGGGACAGTAGGTTATCACCACGGGTTCATTACCGAATCGATCATTGACTATTTCATGCCAGTTCATGATGCTGATGGGATATGCCCGGGTAATGCCCTTATAGGCCAGTCCCAAAACCCGGTCGTCCGGTTTCACGTCATTGCCCACCGACAATGGCGTCTTGAAACGAGGCTTGTCTATTGAAGGAATACCGTCCCGGGGTGGTCCTCCCGAGTGAATTTCATCGACCGGTATCAATGCGCTGTCATCAATAGAAAAACCGTTCGTGCTACCACGGGCAAGAACCACGGTTACCAGTACCAGCAGAATGGTAGTCAATCCAATCAATCTATAGTGACGCTTTAACACGGCGGGCTCCTGTTTCGAATCAGTTAAGCGGCCGTTGGCCGGTTGTGTATCGGGGTCATGTTTTCCCACTGCCCGTGTGCAGCGGCGGCAGGTCGATACCCACGACTTGCTGTTCGATCACGCTACCTGTTGTCATCGTTGGGCTACCCTGATCATTCTGTCCACCGAAAGCCCCTCCAGCCTGGTCTGTGAGCCGTCTGGCCAACGAACCAGTAATACATCCACCCGATCATGCCTGCCCAGGCCAAAATGTGCGACAAGCTCTTCAGAGGAGGCAAAGCTCTTTCCTGCCTGAATAATCCTGACGTACTTCCTTCCACCCGCCTGAACTTCTACCCTGGCCCCCACGCCATCCCGGTTTTCTTTACCTTCCAGTTTAACCTTCAGAAAATGATGGCCTCCTGCTGTATGATTCTCCAGCAGTACGCTGGGTTTCTTTGAGTTGACGATAAACCAATCCAGATCACCGTCGCGATCATAATCCGCCCAGGCAGAACCAAAGGCTGCTCCATCCACCAATGCATTCATCGGCCGGGTCACCTGCCGCAAACGACCTTGATTATTCTGGTACAACACATTAGTTTCGTTCTCACCCGCCTTGAGCATTCCCCCTGCTACAATACTCAAATCCTGGTCCCCATCGTTATCCCAATCAATCATATTGACGCCCCAATCCACCGTCCCCCGATCTTCCATACCCCAGGTCCCGGTGGCATCCGTAAACGATCCTTCGCAGTCATTGAGATAGAGGGTACTGGGTCCATGCTCTTTATCATCCGCTGAACCCCTGGTGTTATTCGTGGATACCACATCGATGCAACCGTTGCCATCCAGGTCACCCAGCGCCAGACCCATGGAATGGGCAGGGCCTGTGATTCCCGATTGGTGGGTCACATCGGTGAACCCACCCTTACCATCATTGCTGAAAAGACGGTCATCTCCAAAATCAACCGCCTGATAGAGGTCCAGAGTACCGTTGTCATCATAGTCCAACCAGGCGATACCAAAAGTCTTTCTGTTATGCACCGCCACACCCAGCGCTTCTCCCACATCATCGAACCGGCCCCGTCCGTCATTCCGATATAGTCGATCGGTTATCAGCGAATCCGGCGTCGAAAAAAAACGATTGGCCACGTAAAGATCCAGATCGCCATCGCCGTCATAGTCCCCCCATGCAGCACCTGTGCTGGAGCGCTCATCAGCCACGCCGGAGATACTGGCGACATCAGAAAATGTCCCGTTGCCGTTGTTTCTATACAAGCTGTTACCCGTATCCACGCTGGTCACATAAACGTCCAGGTCATCGTCGTTATCGAAATCGGCCCAGACAACAGCAAATCCACCTTTGGGACCGGATATACCGGCTTCAAACGATACATCCTTAAAAGTGCCGTCGCACTGACTCTGGTAGAGTCGGGCACTCTCGGACTCAGAAATCATCAGGTCTACACAGCCATCATTGTCGTAGTCACCCCAGCCAGCACTTCGGGCATTGCTGGTGACAATACCACTTTGTGAGGTTACGTCTTTAAAGCCATGGGTATCGTCTCGATGCTGGCGTTCTGCATTCGAGGAGCAACCCGCTATGACACAGGCTGCAGTAAGAGTGAGAAAGTGCCTTTTGTTCATTGTCTTCCCCCTTTGTCATCGGGAAGTTGGCAGGAAGGTCAGGAGCAGTGAAAAGGTCGCCTGTAGCAGTCTGTGACCGAACAGGTGGTCTGGAGTGACAGAGACCCCACAGGAAAAGTGTGGTTTGCCATTCCTTCAACCGATAAAACCAATTAAAACCTCAAACACTGAATCCATCTCAGATATATTCGAGCAAGGTCATAGACCTGATGCTTCTTAAAACTGATAGTAGAAGCATCAGGATGACCCGACTGTTCAGTTCCACAGTTCATCTTCTATTTCTCATAACCATACAGAGCATCTTCTTCCTGCTGATTATTCTGCCTTCCCACCCGCACGGTTGCCGGCTCTGATTTGGATGGGTTCGATTTTCCGTAACCGTGAAGCGAATCCTCCTGCTGTTCCTGGTTGCTCATCTTGATCAACTCTGCGTTGTCAGCCGGTTGTGACGCTGATGGTTTTGATTGCTTATAACCGTACAGTTCATCCTCCAACTGTTCCTGCTGGTTATACCTCTGGTTTTCGGCAACTGCCGCACCACTGACCAACAAGCTTATAGCGGCGATTGTGACTAAAGTTTTCATCCGAATTCTCCTGTAGTGCTTTTGTTAGGTGAACAAATTTTTCTTCGGTTACTTGCTCAAGTACCGATTAACAGTACTTACCTAGATAAGACCTCCGGAACCTGGGTTTTTTTTCGCTTCTTTTTCAATGTGCAGAGGTGTACCCCAACTGTTCTTCGGAATGAATGCATGTCGAGGAATTCTGCAGGAAAGTGAATTCAGCAGTCAGGAAAGCGGTGTTTCAGGAGATGACTGGCAATAGATACCAGCTGAGGCAGATACTGGGGGATGAAGTGAAGACAGATCCTGATCTTCAACAGTTCAGGAATCTCACCGATAAGAAACAGACCCAGCTATTCCTATGTAACGAAGTTCACCATACGCTCATACAGAGGATTGATTTCGGTGTTGACATCGATTTTCAGCACCTCTTCCGGCAACTCCTCTTCAGACTCTTCCAGCACGCGGTGAGCAAGCCTGTTTGCTGCGGCAACCACCAGTTTATCTGACAGTGTATCGACCTCCAGGTGATGCTCTCCAACAGCACTGATCAGGGAAGCAGGTAACTTCCAATGCTCCAACAGCGCTGCACTGGCTTGTTCATGGGTATAACCGAGCAAGTCCCGTTCCACATCAATGAGTACCTCACCTTCACTCGCACGCTTCAAAACCATGTGATAATCGACTGGGATCTGCTGAAGCATCAACAGCTTACCGATATCATGCAACAACCCGGACACAAACAGCTCACCAGGTCTGCCAAGACGGTACTTTTCTGAAATCACACGGCTGGCACAGGCGGTAAACAGGCTATGTTTCCAAAAACGATTCATATCCATCAACTGTCTGTCGATGCCAAAGAACAGATCCTTTACCTCTGTAGTGAAGAGCAACCACCAGAGATCGAACGCACCAATCAACAACATCACCTCGGAAACGCTGCTAACTTTTCTCGACATTCCATAGAATGCCGAGTTACCCAGCCGTAGCGCCCTGGCCGTCAGCCCGGCATCCGTCTCCAGGAGCGCTGCAATCTGCTTACTACTGGATACCTCCGACGCCAGAATATCGTAGACTTCCAGCAGAACATGGGGTAGCGAAGGCAATACGGCCTGACGAATCAGATTGTCCAATCCTTCGGGAGCTGAAGCTTCACTACGTGCCTCACCGTCACTTTTCGGAGTCGCATGCCGAACCCCACGATCCCAGGCGGCGACCCATTCACTGCATTCACTGCAGACACCAACACCGAGCTTTTCATCGACACGCAGCCAGCTTCGAACCCTGGGTGCCACATTGAGAGTTCTGGAGTGACTGTACCCACAACTGATACAACTCGGCCCTGTATCATGCCCTGTTATTTTGTCCATTTGTCTTAGCAATTAGTCTGTACTGTCTTACCTGAAGAAGCAGATGGCTGACACCCATAAACAGTCTGAGGTTTCCCTCGATCAATACATCGTTAGTTACTAGCGGCAGAATTACATGCTTATTTAGCTGTATCTACTCACGCCCCATGGGCGATCTGTTCCGCAAGGCGTCGTAAATACTTCCCTGTAGACCTGACTTTGGCATCCCTGCCATAGACATTTCCTCCACAGACCCCCCATGGGGGAAATCTCCAGGGGGCGAGCAGTTACATTTAGCTTACCCCCCTGAATCCGGTCATGGCGAAATCGTTCTTAGTCTCTGGTTCCATTGAAAAAACTGACCGCCTGTTTCCAAACCTTACCAGATTCATTAGAATACCCACAAGGAAAGGTGCCCTTGCAAGGGCTGATCAGGGAACAAGGTGTAGCGCTTATGCGCGATTCCTTGGCTGTCCCCGCAACTGTAAGCGAGTAGTCTCATTCCGGGATACCACTGATGAGCAGGACCTGAGCAGGTCCGTAAACATCGGGAAGGTGGAATGAGGTGATGATCCGCAAGTCAGGAGACCTGCCTTTCCAGCGTCGCGATTCTGCCGAACGGGGTATTCAGCAGAGCGGTGATCCGTTAGCTGACGCAATCAAGCGAGCCGGTCAAGACTGGCTCCGAGGCTTGTTTGCGGTTTGTATCCGGGTATATCCAGTATCCCTTCCCAGACAATCCCCGGCAGCTGTCCGTAGACCGATTCGCATCATGGGATGCCGGTGCATTGCTATCTGCCTCTCCGCACACCCTGCTGAGAGAGATCAGAGATAACAGCCTGCAACCCGATCGCCAATCGTCGGATACAAGGATCAAATTAATGCGTAAGCTCAAAGACACCCCGTACCGGAACTACCACCGGTGGCAGCTTTCCGGTGCACTGTTAGCACTGACACTGGTTCCGGATTATGCCTCCGCTATCGAGCAGTTGGACACCATGAACGTCACCGCTACCCGCACCGCCCGTACCGCTGACGAAACCCTTGCCTCGGTCACCGTTATTACTCGTCAGGATATTGAAAAGAGCCAGGCGCAGGAGGTCGTACAGCTGTTGGATGCGCTACCGGGTATCAGCCTCGATAATTACGGAGGGTACGGTAAAACCACGAGCCTGCATCTGAGGGGCACCAACGCCAACCAGGTACTGGTACTCATCGACGGTGTACGGATAGGCTCTGCCAGCCTTGGAGAAACGGCCTGGCAGCACTTGCCTGTCTCTCAAGTGGAGCGGGTCGAAGTGGTCCGTGGACCACTCTCACATCTCTATGGCTCGGACGCCATAGGGGGTGTAATACAGATTTTCACCCGTAAGGGTGCCCAGGGATTGCGTGTGGATGGTGAAGCCGGATATGGCACCTACGAGACATTCAGGGGAGATTTGGGATTAAGCGGCGGCAACGACACTACCGATTTCAGTGTGCGAATTGCATACATGGACACCGAAGGTTTCGATGCCATGGTCAATAACAACCCGGACAAAGACGGTTACCGCAACACATCCCTCTCTGGCAGTCTCCATCACCGTTTTCAAAATGGACTGAAACTGCAACTCACCGCGCTTCGTGCCGAGGGAAACAATCGTTACGATGACCAATGGAATCCAATCGGGGACTATGATGAGGATTTCGTTCAGCAAACCCTGACTGGACGAGCACTTTACTCACCCACCGACTGGTGGGATACCTCCGTATCCGTGGGAGAAAGCCGTGACGAAAGTGAAGGTTACGTAGACAACCGGCACAACTACACTTTCAAGACACGCCGGCCCCAGGCTTCCTGGCAGAACGACTTCACTGTCGGTGAAGACAATATACTGACCGCCGGTCTCGACTATTTGCGGGACGAATTGGACAGTGACATCACCTACGACGAAGACAGTCGCCATATCTATGGTGTTTTCGGACAGTATCAGGCATCCATCGGCTCCAGCGACTTCAATATCGGGCTTCGGTATGATGACAATGAAGCCTATGGAGGACATACGACCGGTAACATTGCCTGGGGATACAATGTGGACGAAACCCTGCGTCTGGTGGCTTCCTATGGCACAGCATTCCGGGCACCCACATTCAACGAACTCTATTATCCCTCCAGCGGCAATCCGGATCTGGATCCCGAAAAATCCGAAAGCCTGGAAATGGGAGTGGAAGGTGCCCGAAAATGGGGCAACTGGAGCGTACGCGCCTACCGTACCCAGATCGATAATCTGATCAGTTGGGCACCCATTGCACCCGGAAGCTGGATCTGGAAACCCCAGAATGTCAACTCCGCAGAGATCGAGGGACTGGAAGCGGCGTTGACCGCCCGGGTTCTGGGATGGCAGATGACAGGCAGTGTTACCCTGCTGGATCCTCGAGACGAGCGGACTGGAAATCTCCTGCCGGGCCGCAGCAAGCGTTTTCTTAGATTGGATGCGGACCGACGTTTCGCCAGTACCGGGGTAGGCGCCACCTTCCGCGCCCACAGCTACCGATATGATGATCCGGCCAATAACATACGCCTGCCTGGTTATGGTCTGCTGGACCTGCGCCTGGTGCAGCCGCTGGCAAAAGGCTGGTCTATAAAGGCGCAAATCAAGAATCTTTTCGACAAAGAATACCAGACGCGAAGCCGATACAACGAACCCGGTCGGGAATTGTTCGTATCTGTGGTTTATCGACCAGAGTAGTTCAAACTCGACGATAGAGGAGCAATATCTCGCGATGGGTGGCTACCGGGCATATTCGGTTTTTTTAACCTGTATCCTGGTGTATGCCGGAATCTCTAAGGCCCAGCCCCCCTCGCGAGTGGTTTCCATCAATCTTTGCAGCGATCAGTTGCTGTTGATGCTGGCACGCCCGAGGCAGATCGCTTCGATCAGCCGGCTGGCGCTGGAACCGAACAGCTCCTATATGTCTGATGCCGCTGCTGGATTTCCGGTCAACGATGCGAAGCTTGAACAACTACTGTCTCTGGATCCCGACCTGATCCTCGCAGGGGGGTACAGCTCCCCTTCACTGATCCGCTTACTGAAGCGCCTGGGATACAGGGTTGAAATCGTGCCCAGCAGTGTGAACCTGGAACAGATTCACAGTAACATCCGGCTCGTAGCCCGGCTGGTGGGTGATGAGGACCTTGGAGAAACCATCATCGAAGAGATGAATCTGCGTGTCCATCAGATATCTGTCCGGAGTTCTTCAACCCGCAACAGGGCACTGTTTTACCAGCCAAGAGGTTACACCAGCGGCAGTGGCACCCTCCAGGACCTGGCACTGACCCTTGCCGGCTGGCGCAACCTGTCGGCAGAACTGGGAGTGAACGGATATGGGTCACTGGATCTGGAGTCCCTCTTGATTTCCAATCCTGACCAGATTTTCACTTCCGCCTATGCCCCGGAAACCGATTCCGTTGCACAAAGGCAACTCAGGCACCCTGCCCTGGCCTGGGTGACTGGCAACAATCCATTGATCGACATCCCCTATCGTTACTGGATCTGCGGTGGCCCCATGCTTGTGGATGCCGTGGAAGCATTGGCGGATGCACATCAGCGATTACACTGAAACCTGGTGGCTACCTTTCACCCATCCAGAAAACGCCCCCCGCAAGCCCACTGGTTCGTACACGGGGACTTGACGGAACAATGATATTGCCGAGTTACTCGCCATACAATGCACTTGAACAAGCCCTCTTCTTACGAGTCGCTCCAACACACACCGGACCCCCATCGTCGATACAACGGTTCTTTCAATCCTGTAGAACCGGGATCAGGGCCAGGTTCTACGGAAGACACGGTAGGGGCCGTCCGGTGACATCCACCCCATGAACACAATCGACCGACACTACCAACTCATTGCCCTTCTCGGCTCGATCCTTGCCGGCTTTTTTCTGCTCTCCCTGTTCATTGGATCTAACCCCATACCGGTTGCCCAGGCGGTATTGGACTCCATGAGGGATGATCCTTCCGTGATTTCACTCATTCTCACCCAGGTACGCCTGCCAAGAGCATTGATTGCACTTGTCGCGGGAGCAACCCTTGGGGTATGCGGAGCGGCTATGCAGGGTTTATTACGCAATCCTCTGGCAAGCCCTGGTCTTATTGGCAGTGCCAGCGGGGCCGCCATGGGTGCTGTCGCCGTCCTGTATTCCGGATGGAGTGCCGCTTTCTGGCTGGCTTTACCGGCCGGGGGTATCGCCGGTTCACTGCTTGCTACGCTGTTTGTCTATCTGCTGGCTGGCAGGAATGGGGGGACGACCACGTTGATACTCGCCGGAGTGGCGGTCAACGCCCTGGCCATGTCCCTGATTTCTCTAATGGTCAATCTTGCGCCCAGCCCTTATGCGGTCAGAGAGATGGTACTCTGGATGCTGGGATCCATTGCCCATGGCAGCATGGCGGACTTCTGGATCATGCTGCCCGGTACACTACTCGGCTGGCTCATGCTGGTGGGAACCGGACGCGCGCTCGATGCCCTGACTCTGGGCGAAGAAACCGCAATCACCATGGGTATCAATTTATCCCGACTGCGCCGCCGTCTGTTTGTGGCCACCGCACTTGCCGTAGGCTCCGCTATCGCCGTCACCGGTGCCATCGGATTCGTCGGATTGGTGGTTCCCCACCTGTTGCGACCACTGGTTGGACATCAGCCGGGTAAACTGCTCCCCGCCAGCGCCCTCGGTGGTGCCATCCTGCTGCTGGCCGCCGATATTGCCGTCCGGCTCTTTCCCGCCGGAACCGAGATCAAGGTAGGCGTACTCACATCCCTGGTAGGTGCACCGTTCTTTCTCTATCTGATTGTTCAAAGTCGACGCTGGTAACCATGAAACTGGAAGGAAAAGAGCTGTTCCAATCCCTCGGTGGCCGACCGATCCTCAAGGGCGTCTCAGTCCAGGTGCAGGAGGGCGAGATGCTGGGACTCATCGGACCAAACGGTGCCGGTAAGAGTACGCTCCTGAAACTCATGGCTGGCATCTTCACCGGGTCATCGAACCAAATTCTGTTGGATGGGCGGCCGTTCCCAGAGTACCCGGTCATCGATCGAGGCCGCAAAATCGCCTACCTCGGACAGGAAGGCACCGCACACTGGCCGATCACCGTGGAACGTATTGTGGCTTTGGGGCGACTACCCCATCTGGGAACCTGGCAAAAGCCCACAGAAGAAGATCACTCCATCATTCAAAGAACTCTTCGGCAAAGCGGGTTATCGCACCTGGCGAGCCGTCCCTACCCTACCCTGTCCGGAGGGGAAAAGGCCCGAGTTCTGATGGCTCGGGCACTGGCGGTGGAACCGGAACTGCTTCTGGCAGATGAACCAGTGGCCGCATTGGATCCTTCCCATCAGCTGGAAATGATGGATCTCCTGCGCAGACATTGCGACCAGGGCGGATCAGTTGTAGTGGTCTTGCACGATCTGCGCCTAGCCTCCCATTATTGCGAACACCTGCAATTACTGCTGGACGGCGACACGCTGTCAGTGGGTACCCCGGACCAAGTCCTGACCACGGAGAACCTGGATAGAGCGTATGGCATCAAGTTGAGAAGCGATAATCTCTCCATTACCGAAGCGTTTGCCCTGACCTGGGAACACGGATCATCCAGAACTCCCGGGGTAGATAATTAAACGGAAAGACAACCGATTCAGACGCCTGCCGGGCTCGGTATCGAGAGCCATCCAATCGGGAACACCGATCAGAGCAACAGTGCAAGACAAACCAGAAAAACTGCTTCGAGCAACTCACAAATAGCACCTGCGGCATCCCCCGTAATCCCACCAATACGATTGATCAAAGCCCGCTTCAGCAACAGAAATCCCGCCACTACAAGCATCACTGCCAGCAATCCGTCCCAGCCCCACAGCAGAGGAATGGGCAGAATTGACCCTGACAGCACCCATAGAACCTTTTTCCGCGGCAGATTATCTGCCAGCACTTCCCCGATACCACCGGCTCTGGCATAGGGTATGTAGCAGAGAGCAGCCAGCAAGGCGCTGCGACCCACAATCGGTGCAACCAGAAGCACCGACCATTGGTGGTCCATAGACAGGGTTTCCAGCGCCGAAAACTTTATCAGAAGTAAAAGCACCAGTACGGTGACCGCAACCGGACCACTGCGACTGTCTTTCATGATATCGAGTGTCCGCCCCCGATCGCCCCCCCCACCGATCCAGGCATCGGCCAGGTCCGCCAGGCCATCAAGATGCAAGGCTCCGGTAATACCCACCCACAAAGCCAGTATCAGAGCCGGCTTCAAACTCCCGGTGAGATCACTCAGCAAGTAATAGGAGAAACACAACAGACAACCGATCAGCAGACCTACCAAGGGGTAGTAAAGTGTGGACCTTCCCTGAGAACCTGCATCGGGCATCACCTCAGGCGATGCTACGGGAATACGGGTAAGAAACAGAACTGCGAACAGAAATTCCCTCACTGGCGGTGATTAAAAACGACCGCAGAGAAACGCAATCCGGGCGATATCATCCTGAATCCGAATGCGACTCGTGGCAGCGTAAGGTATTTCCATACGAAACAGATTCTCCGGGGGCATGCCCAATACCCTGGCCACCAGCATGCGAATCACGCCACCGTGAGCCACTACCAGAACATGTCTTCCATGGTAGGTCTCGCCCAGTGACTCCAGAGCCTCCAGGACGCGTTGCTGAAACAGCTTGAAGGGTTCTCCCCCAGGCGGTGGATGTGCACCCGGGTCGGCCCAGAAATTGTTTACCGCTTCCGGCACGGTGGCATAAAGCGCTTTGGGATCCGCACCCTCCCATGCACCAAAACCGATTTCCCTGAGACGATCATCCCGATGGACCTCGACTCCCATTTTCTGGCCCAGCTGCCCCGCAAACTCCGAACAGCGGGACAATGGTGAGGAGACGATCTCCTGCCAGGGGTGCTCCTGCCCGACAGCCGACCACATTTGGGACCAGCCGGTTTCACTCAGCGGATCGTCAAGGGAGCCTCGGATTTTTACCCCACCACGGGGTTCACCATGACGTATCAAATCGATTGTCGTTTCAACTTCCACCATGGATTCAACCTTCGGACACGCCCGCCTCAGCAAAAGTAGCCATCCCGCTGTGCAGGGAACAAGCCATTCGTAATAGCGGTACCGCGACCGCAGCCCCGCTACCCTCCCCCAACCGCATGGACAGATCCAGCAATGGTTCCGCCTGCATTGCTGTCAAAAGAAGTCCGTGTCCCGGTTCTGCAGATCGATGAGAAAATATCAGCCAGTCCTTTGTGGCAGGGTCATGACGAACCGCTGCCAGCGCCGCAGCAGTGGTTATGAAACCGTCGACCAGCATGGGCACTCCCAACTGGGCTCCTCGCAGCATCGCGCCTGTCAGCGCGGCAATTTCGAACCCACCCAGACGTCGCATGACCTCGAGGGGCGGGACCCCTGACCAGGAATATCGGTTCAAAGCCTCTCTGATAATCAGGGATTTGTGACGGACACCATCTGGATTCAGACCGGTACCCGGTCCGGCCAGAACCTCAGGGTCCACCGCAAGCAGAGCAGATCCCAGCGCCGTTGCCGGGGTGGTGTTGGCTATTCCCATATCGCCACCAATGAACAGATCGGCCCCGGCAGACCGTTCGACAGCCTCCCTGCCTGCTTGCAAGGCATTCTGCAACTGCTCTTCGGACATGGCATCCTGAACCCGGATGTTTCCAGTGCCGTTTCCTACGCGACAATCCCGTACCCCCGGTCTTGGGGTTACTCCGCTATCATTGTCTGTATTCACTATTCCCGTATCGACGATCTCGAGACCGGCACCCAGTTGAGCTGCCAGCACACTGATAGCCGCGCCTCCGCCGATAAAGTTAGCCAGCATCTGACTGGTAACAGCCTGAGGGAAAGCAGAAACACCCTCGAGTGCCACCCCATGGTCGGCCGCAAATACCGTGATTCGAACCTTATCCACGACAGGTCGCTCCCGTCCCTGGAGGGCTGCCATACGGGTGGCAAGGTGTTCGAGCTGCCCCAGGGAACCAGAAGGTTTGGTTAGTTGTGACTGACGCCTGAGTGCCCGTTCCTCTGCATCCCGATCGACAGGCTTGACCCTTTCGCTCAACCAATTCGACGTCACAGCGAAGTACCTTTAATCACCAGTGGCAATCCTGCCACAGTCAGCACCACGCGATCACAAAGTGCTGCCAGAGACTGATTCAGCCGACCTGCCTCATCCTGAAATCGACGGGATAACTCCCCCATCGGGACAATACCCATACCTACCTCATTGCTGACGAAAATCAGCTGACACGACATGCGTGGGACTGACTCCAGCAGAGCATCCCGTTGAGATTCAAACTGTCCACCCTCTCCCCAGAGCAGCAAATTGGTCAGCCACAGGGTCAGGCAATCCACCAGAATACAGCAACCGGGAGAATCATGGGCCGTCAACACTTCGGTCAGGTAAACAGGTTCTTCCACTGTCGTCCAATCAGCCGGCCTTGAAGCCCGATGTGTGATTATCCTGCGCTCCATTTCCGGGTCGCCAGCTGTGGCAGTGGCCACGTACACGACAGCCAACCCAGAGGATACAGCAAGCTGTTCCGCCAGTGCACTCTTACCCGAACGGGCACCGCCGATAATAAAATGCTTCATGGAGTATCGCTACTTTCTAATACAGAAATTTGTTGTGGATTCCTTGAACTGGTTCACACTATACCCTCCCCGTAAAACTTTCTCGTTGACATGAGTTTGTCAACCGGGTTCAGTGAGCTACAAGTATCAAAGAACGAAAACGATGGCAAAGGCTAAGTTCAAATGATCATATTCATTCGGGGTATCCCCGAGAATGTCACTCAGAAGGATCTCTGTGATTTCGTGACCGCAGGCCTTCAGCATGTCTGGGGTATGCCATTGTTCAACAAAGGCAAGGTCGACAAATGCGATATCCTGAGGATCAAGAATCTGGATACCGATCAGATCGAGTATCACGGACTGGCATTTGTTGAAAATGATGAAACCGCCAATGCACTGATCAAGCACATAGACGGTGCGTTGCTCAGCGGTAAAGAAGTGGAAGTAAGGAATTATTGCCTCAGATCCCCAGAGAGGGATCACAGAGTGCACCATCCCCTGACCCAGAGTCTCGCTATCATCGACAGACGGCGAAGGGACCGGCGACGCCCCAACCTGCTGGTCGAAACCCTTTACAGAACCCAGCCCGCCAGTCTGATGGCAGGGTAGCCCCGAAACAATCACTACCCGCCTGGGGCCCGCGAAGCACCTGCCCTCGAGAATTCTTTCTCTAAAAAATGTTTTCCATTCGTTCTATACGAGCTATAATCCTGATAACAGGGTTTGGTGGCTACAAACTGCATCTAACACACTGTGAAACAAAACGCTTTTGATTTCATGGCAGGTCTCAGCAAAGGGAATACACGATGCACGCTCTAGAAAATGCCAAATTGCATCCCCCTGGGACGTACAAGGATGCACAAATGCCGTGATTAACAGGATATGGGAAACAGGCTGAAAGAAAACACACTGTAAAAGCGGCCTGCCGAGTTTGCGCAGCGCAAACCGGTGCTTTATTACATTTTCCAAACCTGTCCTGGGGCTCTTTCCAGGACAATGAAAGCAGCGAAAAACGAGGAAACCTGATATGCAGCACCCACTGACTCGCAGGCAGCAGGAAATCTATGACTATCTGAACTCCCATGTCGATGAATTCCCACACCCACCCACCCTCGATGAACTCTGCAGCGCACTGGGGTTGAGATCCAAGGGATCGTTGCATAAGCAGATCCAGGCACTGATCGATGCCGGTCTGGTCGAGTCGATGAACAATCGACGCCGTGGCATTCGCTTATGCCCAGTCGCAGAACCGGATGAGAACCAGTTACCCCTGTTCGGATACATTGCCGCAGGTCAGCCAATCGAAGCGATAGAGCAGCGTGAATCCCTGGAGGTTCCAGAGTTTCTTCGTACCTCAAGACCTTGCTATGTGCTTGAAGTAAGGGGTGATTCAATGATCGAGGAGGGAATCCTGGATGGTGATCGAATCGTCATAGAACAGCGCGAAACTGCCCGTAACGGCGAGATTGTCGTCGCGCTGGTGGACGGATCGGATGCCACCTTGAAACGGATTGAGCAGAAACCGGGAATCGTGATCCTTCATCCCGCCAACGCCGGTATGAAACCCATGCACTATCCCTCCGAACGGGTACAGATACAGGGGGTACTGGTGGGTCAGATGCGCAGTTATCACTGATTCGGCGCATCAAAGCAGATGACCTGAGATAGCAGGAAACACTGAGCACCAGAACCACTCAAAGCGGCTGCGGGTCTCCTTTCCGCAGCCGGTCAACACCCATCCACCATATCTAAACGATGACAGTCTGCCGTAAGATTCCTTCATCTGACTCTTAACATTGGGCGTCAGCTTCCCGGGCAAGTCCGGGAAAAACCCATCCTGGGCCTTTCTTGAGCGCAGCAGCAAGAAAACATGCTTTTCATTGGTTTTCTCATCTCAACCACTTGCTGCCGTTGAAATGGCGGTACAGCTCCATCCGCCCCCCTCTGAACAGATTCGTTTGCCTGGCAGCCCGGCAACCCTTTTTATGCCGGAGAATGAGCATGTACTTGACCGCAGCGTATCCGTTTCGCAGACTGGTACTGCACCGGGTTCCCGACTGGCTTTCAGGAGCAGCATCGCTACTAAAGCAATCTGCCGGCAGAATAAGGCCGCCCCACCCCCTTGATCTATAGTGGAACTATCACCCAAAATACCGGTCCCAGAAATCAGTTTGAAACAGTCCGTCGTATTATGTCTCCTCAGGAACAAATCCAACAGCTGAAACAACATTTTTCACGCTCGATAATCGGTCAGAGCACCCTCATCAACCGGCTGCTTATCGCCATACTGGCGGATGGTCACCTGCTGGTCGAAGGAGCACCCGGCCTCGCAAAGACTCGTGCCATCAAAGTACTTGGCGACGGCATCGAAGGCGACTTTCATCGCGTCCAGTTCACCCCGGATCTACTGCCCGCAGACCTGACGGGAACCGAGATATTTCGCCCTCAGGATGGAAGTTTCACGTTTCAGAAGGGGCCGCTGTTCCACAACCTGATTCTCGCTGATGAGATCAATCGCGCACCTGCCAAAGTCCAGTCGGCACTGCTTGAAGCGATGGCAGAAAGGCAAATTACGGTGGGTTCAGTCACCTACCCGCTGCCGGAACTGTTTCTCGTGATGGCAACCCAGAACCCAATCGAACAGGAAGGAACATATCCTCTGCCAGAGGCTCAGATGGATCGATTTCTACTGCATTTCCGAATCGACTATCCGGTGGATCACGAGGAACGGGAGATTCTGGACCTATCTCGTAAGGAAGCCCGCCGGCAGATCAGCGCGACCAGGGAACCGGACTTTCAAATGGAGCAACAATCGTTGTTCGACGCCAGGGATCAGGTGCTGGATACCTATATGGCAGCGAATCTGGAGGAATACCTTCTTCAAATCGTCCTGGCCACCCGCTCCCCCGGACGTTACGGCGAAACGCTGGCTTCCTGGGTAGAGTATGGTGCCAGTCCGCGAGCCACCATTGCGTTGGACCGTTGCGCCCGTGCCCATGCCTGGCTGGCGGGTCGTGACTTTGTAACACCCGAAGATATTCAGGCCCTGGCATACGATGTACTGCGTCATCGGGTACTTCTCAGTTACGAGGCCGAGGCGGAAGGTATTACCACCGACCATTTCATCGAAGAGCTATTATCCCGGGTCGCTGTTCCCTGATGCCTCTGCTGGAAACCCAGATTAAACCCGGAGTCCCACCGGATGGTGAGGGCCTGGTAACAATCAGCCCGATAACGCTGGTAAAGCTCAGGCAGGATGCGCGGCATATACAACTGATGGCCGCCCGTAGCCTGAATCGAAGCGGTGGCGCTTATCTTTCCAGATTCAGAGGACGGGGCATGGAATTCGATGAAGTCCGTCCTTACCAGGCTGGGGACGATATCCGTACCCTTGACTGGCGAGTCACCGCCCGAAGCGGAAAGCCCCACACCAAACTCTTTCGGGAAGAGAGGGAGCGCTCGGTCATCCTCTGGGTGGACTTTCGATCTCCAATGTACTTCGGTACCCGCGGCATGTTCAAGTCGGTACTGGCCAGCCGGGCCGCCGCGATACTGGGCTGGAGTGCCAGGAACCAGGGAGACAAACTGGGAGGACTACTGTTTTCCGAGCAGGGACATCGGGAACTTCGACCCGCCAGCGGGGACCGGGCCGTGCTCAGCCTGATCGGTCAGTTGTCGGACTATACAAAGCGAAAAGCCCGGATGTTCAGTCCTGAGCAACGAACTGAAGCAATCAGGAGCGCCTTGTCTCGAATCCGACGAGTTACCAGGCCCGGCAGTCTGTTGTGCCTGATCAGCGATTTTCGGGATCTGAACCCATCCTGTGAGCGACATCTGGCTGCACTCTCTCAGCACAATGATTTGATGATGATCCAACTTCATGACCCGCTGGAACAGGAACTGCCCAAAGCAGGTTGGTATCGAATAAGCGACGACCATCGTTCCATAGGTATCCATACCGGCAGGCGCGAGCTTAGAGAACACTATCGACAACAATTTGACGACCGTTGTATGAACCTGAACAACCTATGCCGCCGCTATGGCATACACCGGTTAACCTGCGCAACGGATGGCGACATCAAAGAACAGTTAAAGACCGAACTGGGCAGGCGATCACGGTGAATTCATTGCAGAATGGGGAACAACTGGCACTCCGAGATCTGCACCTTCCAGATCCGATCACCTGGTGGCCACCTGCGCCAGGTTGGTGGTGGCTGGGTCTGATCCTGGCAATCTGCATTCTGTGCATCGCCATCGTTTATCGACAACGGGATCGCCGACGTACCCGGAAGGCATTGCAGCATGCTGTTTTAGAACTATCGGAACACTATCAGCGCAACCCTGACCCCAAAGTTCTGGTGGAATCCCTGTCCGTGCTTATCCGCAGAGCGAGCCTGACCTATTTTCCCAGAGAACAGGTCGCGGCACTCACCGGTGAATCCTGGTTGACATTCCTGGACCAGGGGGCTTCGGGTAATGAATTCAGCCAGGGAGTGGGGCGAGCCCTGATCGAAGCGCCCTATCGTCCCACTTGCCAGATCGATGGCGACGCACTGATTACACTGACCAGGCAATGGCTGAAGGCACTACCCGCTGTCGCGAGGCAGCAGAAATGATTGATCTGGAATGGCCCTGGGTGCTTATCTTTTTACCTCTGCCCCTTTTGATCAGGTACTGGTTCACATCCGCCCCACCCCGCCAGGAAACGGAATTGAAGGTACCCTTCATCGATGACTTTCAAACATCGGGGTATCAGGATAACCCTGAAACCGGACGACCCTGGCATCTCATACTGGCCACCCTGGCCTGGATCCTCCTGGTTGTCGCCGCAGCGCGCCCTCAGTGGCTTGGAGAGCCTGTCGAAATCCCGCTCAGTGGTCGCGATCTCATGCTTGCGATAGATCTTTCCGGCAGCATGGAGGAACAGGACTTTCTTCTGGAGGGTGAGGTTATCAACCGCCTGACTGCCACCAAGCAGGTAGCAGGTGATTTTATCGAGCGGCGTATCGGGGATCGAATCGGACTGATACTTTTCGGTGAACGGGCCTATCTGCAGGCCCCTCTTACCCTGGACCGGAAAACAGTCCGGACACTTCTTGATGAGGGTCAAATCGGCCTGGCGGGACAGAAGACCGCTATCGGTGACGCAATCGGCCTTGGAGTAAAACGGCTGGGAGGAGAGCATGTAGAAAACCGTGTTCTCATCCTGCTGACAGACGGCGCCAATACCGCAGGAGAAGTTGCACCGCTGCAGGCAGCAGAACTGGCTGCACGCAAAGGTCTGAGGATTCACACCATAGGGATCGGGGCCGATCGCATGACCGTTCAATCCCTGTTTGGGCGGCGTACGGTCAATCCGTCGAGAGATCTGGATGAGACCACCCTGAAGAAAATCGCTGAAACTACCGGCGGTCGCTACTTTCGGGCCAGAAACACCACTGAGCTGGACAGGATCTATCAACTGCTCGATGAACTGGAGCCGATCCAGCGCGAAGTTGAGAGATTCAGACCGGTCAAGCCACTCTATCCCTGGCTGCTGGGGTTATCACTGGGTCTGGCCGCGCTGGTACTACTGGTCCCCAGAGATGGTGGACTGCAGCGGTGAGTCAGTTTCACTTTATCCGGCCGGAATGGCTGCTTGCTCTGGTGCCTCTGGCTGCACTGCTATGGTTCCTCTACCACAGAAAACGCAGTGCCGGCAACTGGAAACATGCCTGTGACCCGGTGCTTCTTCACTTCCTGCAACGAAACGACCCTGGGCCTGTATCCCGGCGGCCGGTACTCTGGATTGGAATGGGTGGATTACTGAGTATACTTGCCCTCGCCGGCCCGGCATGGATGCAACTCGAAAGGCCGATGTATAAACAGGAAAGTGCGTTGGTGATCCTTCTTGATCTCTCCCGCTCCATGGATGCGACAGACGTGATACCCAGCCGCCTGACCCGTGCCAGGTATAAGCTCCTGGATATCCTGAATAAACGCCAGGAAGGTCAGACCGCACTCATCGTTTATGCAGCCCAACCTTTTGTGGTGACACCACTGACAGACGATACCGCGACTATCGCCTCTCAGACCGCCAGCCTGACCACAGACATCGTCCCCAATCAGGGCAGCCGACCGGACCTCGCTTTTCAGAAAGGCCTGGAACTTCTCTCCCAGGCCGGTAAAACCAGGGGTGATCTTCTATACATCACGGACGATTGGGGTAACCGGCCTGTCGGACAATGGGCAGAAGACCTGCCCGAGGGTGTGCGCCTCAATATACTCTCCGTCGGCACCACTCAGGGAGCCCCCATTCCCCTGCCGGATGGAGGGTTCCTCACCGGACCGGCCGGGGAGATCGTGATTCCGCAACTCGATGAAAAAGCACTCATGAAGATCGCGTCTGTCGGAGGGGGTCGCTATAGGAGGATCACCGTCGATGACCAGGATATCAACTATCTGCTGGGTCCCTCAAACAATCCATCCATGAATGAAACCGAGTCCCGGTCCGATCAGCAGTCACCCCAGTGGCGCGAAGAGGGACCCTGGCTACTGCTCCTGCTCTTGCCCCTGGCGGCATTCGCATTTCGGCGAGGCTATCTGGCAATCGCCCTGGTCTTGCTCGCACCCACTCCGGATTCTGCTTACGCACTGGAATGGAAAACACTCTGGAGCAGACCCGATCAGCAGGCCGCTGAAGCCCTGTCGGCAAACCGTCCGGAAGAAGCCGCGGCACTGTTCACAGATCCCGAATGGAAGGCAGCCTCTCACTATCGGGCCGGTGAGTTCGACCACAGTCTGGAACTTCTCCAGCCGTTGAACAATGCCCGTGCCCATTACAACCGAGGCAACGCCCTTGCCAGACTGGGCAGGCTGGAGGAAGCCGTCCAGGCCTACGATACCGCACTCGACCTGACGCCTGAGGATGAAGATACACACCACAACAGGAAACTGGTAAAGGATCTTCTGGAAAAACAGCAACAGGATGCCCAAAATCCGCAAGACCGGAAAGGGGACTCCCAAGAGGAGCAGAAGCAACAGTCTGATTCCCAGTCTGAGGATGCAAACGGGGAAGAGAACTCACCATCGCACAACAGGGAAAATCCCGAAGATCAAAATCAGTCCAGTGCCCCCCCGGATGAGGCTCACTCCCCATCCGCCGATCAATCACCACCCGACAGCAACCAACCCGATGCTGCAGAAGCCCCCCTTCAACAGTCCCCTGAGCAAGATACAGACAATAACAGGGAAGGCACTGAAGCACTGGCTGAAAATGATACAGTCCCCGAGCATTCCGGTGAAGAGACGGAACGTCCGTCAGACCAGGATCAGGCGACGGAGCAGTGGTTGCGGCGCGTACCCGACGACCCCGGTGGACTGTTGAAACGAAAGTTCCAATACCAGTATCGCCAGTGGTATCGGGGCGGTAATGAAGATCGAACCTGGTAGAATTGGAAACCCATAGCAGGGACACAGGATTAACGACACAGCCAGGCCGACCCCTACGAAAACTGCATGTAGACTTGAGATGGAGTTACCACCAGGCTAACCCGCTCCCGGAAACCGGGGGTACACCACTCTGAGGTTATTCGATACACCCAATACCTGACAACCAATCAGCATGAAACACTTCCTGCCAATTACCACTCTGATCATCATCGCCATACTGTGCCCAGCGGCACAAAGCGCAGATATCCAGGCCCGGGTCGATCGTAATCCCATTGCTGTCAACGAATCTTTTCAGTTGATACTGGAAGCCAGCGAGCAACCGGATGATGACCCCGATTTCTCTCCGCTGAGCCGGGATTTCGAGATTCTCAATCAGCGTCAGAGCAACAATATCCGTATGATCAACGGCCAGGTCAGCCGCACCATCGGCTGGGCCCTGACCTTATTGCCACGGCATATTGGTCCCACCCGGATACCACCCATACGTTTCGGTAGAGACAGTAGTCCGGCAATTCAGCTGAGTGTGCAGAAATCTGCCACAAAACAGGGGGCTACCGAAGACATCCTGCTGCAAATGGACATCGAGCCGAAGGAAGCCTATATCCAGCAACAGCTGCGCCTGACAATCCGATTGTATCTCGGGGTAAATACCAGCAATGCTTCTTTGACCCCGCCCCAACCCAGCGACCCCGACACCATCGTCCGCAAACTGGGTGAAGACCGGCAGTTTTCCACAATGAACAATGGACGGCGCTACCAGGTCACTGAGCGTCGTTATGTCCTGTTTCCCCAGCGATCCGGAATACTGACTATCGACCCCCTGCTGTTTCAGGGAGAGTTTGCCGCTCCAGGTACCAGAGGGAGCCTTTTGTTCAACAGCCCTTTTAGTGGATTTGGTCAGACTCAACGCAAGCAGGTACGTTCCAATGCCGTTTCCGTCAAGGTCAACCCGATTCCCCCGGGCTACCCCTCGGCCCCATGGCTGCCGGCGGGTAACCTGCAACTACTGGATGACTGGGGAACTGACGACCCCGGTTTCAAAGTGGGAGAACCGGTCACCCGCACCATCATGATGATGGCCGATGGGCTGACTGCCGCTCAGTTACCCGCTATCGACAGTTCTTTGTCAGGTTCATTGAAACAGTATCCCGATCAGCCGCTGCTGAAAGACACCGATTCTGAACAAGGCACCACCGGCCTGCGCCAACAGAAAATCGCTATTGTTCCCACTCAACCGGGAGAAGCCATACTACCGGCAATCACCGTCATCTGGTGGAACACCACCACGGGTGAACTGGAAACGGCCCACCTGCCGGAACGTCGTCTGAGTATTCTTCCCGCGCCTGGAATCGAACAATCGCAGGGACTGCAGGAACCACGGGGAACCGGCATGGAGGCATATCAATCCATCCCTGAGGACAAAGACCGGATTCTGGTCACCCCCTATCCCCTGTGGTGGATCGCTTTTTTTGCAGCGGGCTGGCTACTGACCGCCCTGGCCTGGTGGATCAGGAGTCGTCAGTCTGCACGCAAGATATCACTTCCACAATCCAGGGCACCGGATACAACCGTCGGAACAGCCAGAAATGCCACTGGAAAACAGTTAAAAAAGGCCTGCCAGGACAATGACCCGGAAGCGGCAGGTAAGGAACTGCTTGCCTGGGCCACAGCCCATTGGCCGGACATCCGCCCCCTGGCACTGGGTTCACTGGCAGACTGCTATGCGGGCTCGGATGCTGAAGTTCAGATCAGAGAACTGGAGCGTCACCTCTACTCCCCCGAAAAGGGAAACTGGGATGGTCAGAATTTGTGGCGGACCATGGAAGGGCTGATGGATGAGAAAAACCAAAAAATCGAACAGCGCGAGCCGATATCACCACTGTATCCACGATGATTCGACTCGGCGGAGTAGCAACCCTTCAACCCAGCTTCGAGAGCAACACACCCGCCGCCACCGCTGAACCAATCACACCGGCAACATTTGGCCCCATGGCATGCATCAGCAGAAAATTCTGGGGGTCTTCCTGCAATCCCAGCTTATGGACCACCCGGGCAGCCATGGGCACGGCGGATACACCTGCAGCACCAATCATGGGATTGACAGGTTCGCGACTCAGCCAGTTCATGAGTTTGCCAAACAAAACACCGGTGGCCGTCGCGACAGCAAATGCCAGAATACCCAGAACAAATATCTTTATGGTATCCAGCGTCAGAAAATGGGCAGCAGAAGTCTTGGCGCCCACTGTCACACCGAGAAGTATGGTCACTATATCGATCAGTGCGCTCTGGGCGGTTTTGGCCAATCTGTCAGTCACAAGAGACTCCCGTAGAAGATTCCCGAAGAACAGCATCCCGAGCAGAGGTATACCCCCCGGGCAGAGAAAAGCGGTCAGCAGAAAGCCGACGATGGGGAACATGATTTTAACCCGCTGGCTCACCGGCTTGGAGTGAGCCATCCGGATCATACGTTCCTTCCGGGTAGTCAGCAGGCGGATGATCGGTGGCTGAATGATCGGCACCATGGCCATGTAAGAGTATGCTGCCAGCGCGACAGCGCCCAACAGGTGAGGTGCCAACTGGGAGGCGGTAAATATCGCGGTCGGCCCGTCTGCACCACCAATGATTCCGATAGCCCCGGCTTCCTGGGCGGTGAATCCCAGGGCCATGGCACCCAGCAGACTACCGAAAATCCCAAACTGGGCAGCGGCACCCAACAGCAGCGTCCTGGGGTTGGCAAGCATGGGGCCAAAATCGGTCAACGCTCCGATACCCAGGAAAATCAATGGTGGAAAAAAGCCCGCCAGCCCGACGCCGGCAAACAACCACCAGAATATACTGGCGTTGTGTACATCCTGTTTTGCCAGGCTCCAGATTTCCGGATAACGCGCCTCCTCGTTGACCTCGACCACAAACAGCTTCCGGCCCTGCCCATAGCTTATGATGGAGTTTGCCTGGGTTTCACCCCGGGCATCCAGCACACTGTGGGTGTTTACCATCACGGCCCGGCCCTGCTCGACCAGATCATACCCACGCAAGTGGGAAGCGACCGGTGTGATGCTGGAAAACCGGATCGAATCCGATCCCCTGATCAAGCGCATCAGCTTTTCATGATTCCAGCCAGATGCTTCAGCATGGGAGTCACCGGATCTTCCACCTGAGGAGCCTGTCACCAGCTTATTCCAGGCTTCTTCCCGCGTGTACTCTCTCCCATCAATGCGCACTTTGTCGATCGCTACTTCGTAGTAAGCAATGTCGTGTTCGCTGACAGGGCCGTCATAAACGCTGACCGACAGTTTGCTGGTGTCATAAGGAATATTGCCGATCAGAATACCAAATCCAATAGGTACCAGCAGTAGCGGCTCGAACTGCTTCCTGATAGCCAGATAAATAAAGAGGATACCCAGAAGAATCATGATGCCATTGGTCCAGTGAAACTGACCAAAGCCGGAATCCATCAGATAATTGGTTAAAGTCTCAAGCATTTTTCAGGCCGATAGCAATTACAACGGTGACAGAATTCTGGACGAATCCAGACATTGACTGGAGCATCGATACCCTGTTCATGTGCTTCCGTCTGGAACCTGCAAAGGTCGCATCGGAATTTACCCAGGTAAAGGGGATTGATAGCTACTCGAACTCAAGCAAGGTTTGACCGGCCGCTACCGAATCTCCCTGGGCGACCTGCACCGATTTGATCACAGCATCCCCCGGGCTTTTGATGGGGGTCTCCATTTTCATCGCTTCGAGTATGATCAGCACGTCATTGGCTTCTACCTGCTGACCCGGTTTGACCTCCACTTTGAAGACATTTCCGGCCAGCGGACTGGTGAGTGTGTTCCCACCCGCGGCGTTTCGGTTGCTTACTGGAGCCGGCTTTCTCGGTGGCGCGGGTGCTGGCGTAGCCGGCAGGTTACCGTGCAATGAAGGGGAAGCGGGCGGCGGTTCGATGGCCGGTTTCTGAATGCTTTCATCAATGACTTCGACATCGACTTCATATTGAATACCTTGCACGGTTATCAGCAGCTTCATGGCTTTTTTCTACGTGGCTAATGTTGGATTTGTTCAGAATTTTTTGCGTCTGTGAGATGTATGGTGTTCCGAGCGGACCTGTCTTACCCAGGCCTGATCTTCATTTGTCTCATCACCAATGAACCCGACGCGGTAAACGCGGACACGAGCGCCGAGTGCAGCAGTAGCCGCAGCGGTAAGGATGGCGATCAACTGGCCGTCTATGTGATCCTTCGCGGGTTGAGCCTCTTCCACGCTCTGCTTCGATTCCTGTTCCCGCCGGACGGGAGCCACCGGCTCTGTACCGAACCGACGCAATAACATGATGGCACCGAGCAGGAGCGACAAGGCGCCGAAAACCACGACCATGCCGACCGCCATCAAAACTAGTCCGTCGTTCATTGTCTCCTCGACTCTCTACTTTTTCTGCTCTTAACAATCGGATGGCTCAACTTGACTGCCCGGCAGAGGATTAACGCTCACAGGGGGATGAGTCCATGTTTCTTTTCCGGCCTGAGCTCCCGTTTGGTCGTCAGGGATTCCAGTGCCATCGCAAGATAGCGCCGGGTTTCAGCCGGTTCGATGATGTCGTCGATCATACTGCGACTGGCGGCCATGTAGGGTGTACTGAATGTATTCCGATACTCTTCGATCAGCTCTTTTCTTTTGGCCTCTTTGTCATCAGCCGCCTCGATCTCTTTTCGAAATACGATGCTCGCAGCACCTTCCGCACCCATCACGGCAATTTCAGCTGTTGGCCATGCTGCTACCCGGTCGGTCCCAAGGTCTTTACCGCACATGGCGAGATAGGCCCCACCGTAGGCCTTACGGCAGATGATGGTAATCTTTGGTACCGTTGCTGAAGAGTAGGCAAACAGCATCTTGGCACCATGGCGAATGATACCCCCGTACTCCTGCTCCACACCGGGCATGAAACCCGGCACATCCACCAGTGTCACCAGGGGGATGTTGAAGGCATTGCAGAAGCGCACGAAACGCGAAGCTTTGTCAGATGAATCGATATCCAGAACCCCGGCATTGTGCATGGGGTTATTAGCCACGATACCCACAGGCCGACCCACGATCCGGGCAAAGCCCACTATCATGTTGGGCGCAAACGTACTCTGAACTTCCAGAAAATCTGCGTAGTCCACCAACCCGGTGATGATATCGTGCATGTCAAATCCACCCCTCGGGTTCTCCGGGAGGATGTCGTTGAGTTTTTCGTTCAGTGATATCGTCCGCTTATAGGGCTTTATCGGAGGATCTGCCATGTTGTTGGAAGGTAAAAAGGAAAGCAGTTTCTTGCAAATCCTCACCGCATGGGCATCGTCATCAGCTATGAAATGGACAACGCCTGAATAGCCCATCTGCGCCTGAGGTCCACCCAGGTCTTCTGCGGTCACCTCCTCACCCGTCACCTGGCGTATGACGCTTGGGCCGGTGATAAACATCTGGGCATGCCGCGTCTGGATGATGAAATCTGTCAGGGCCGGACTGTAGGCCGCGCCTCCCGCACAGGGTCCGCAGATCATGGATATCTGGGGTACCACACCCGACAGATTGACGTTGTTGAAGAAGATTCGTCCGTAACCAGACAGACTGCCGATACCCTCCTGAATTCTGGCTCCCCCGGAGTCGTTGACGAACACGAAGGGGCTGCCTGTTTTCAGTGAACTTTCCATCATTTTGACGATTTTATCGCAGTGAATCTCTCCGGCTGCACCACCAGCCACGGTGAAATCCTGACTGGCAATATGTACCAGGCGCCCGTCAATCGCCCCGCAACCGGTGACTACTCCGTCAGCTGCGAGATCCTTTTTATCCATGCCGAAGTGGTTGCAGCGATGTTTTGCGAAAGCGTACTGCTCTTGAAAACTACCTTGGTCCAGCAGCAGGCCGACGCGTTCCCGCGCACTCAGTTTTCCTCGCTCATGCTGCTTTTTGATGCGTCCGGCCCCACCCCCCAGTGCCACCTCATCACGGCGACGATTAAGCTCATTGATGTGATCGGCCATGGTGCGACTGGCTCGATTACTCCCCTTGGAATTGGTCTTATTATCTGGATCGGTTTTCATGGCAATGATTCCTGAGCCTGTTTTATTGTTGAGATGGCGCCATGCACCAAGTCACTGTGATCATTCCATCCTGTGAGCGTATCCAGGTTGACTGTGAAATCTACTGTTCCGTCTCAGCCCGGTGCAATATCACCTGGTGCTGATAAAAAATTGTGATTGGGGTTATAAAGTAAACTTGTCCCTTATTGGGGCATAATTTTAAAAAAATCTCCAGTGCTTTCAGAAATCCCCCCCCCGACCATTCCAGTAGAACATGATCGAAGAGTTTTTATCCGCTGCTTATCATGTTCCACTACCCACCACGGTCGGGACCTGTCCAACGGCAAATGATAGGGTATCGACATGGTATATTTCCGAATCCAATCCATGCCGTAACTCCACAGAGTCATAATCGTCTTGAGAACTGAACTGTGGGTCTCAGTGGCAATTCTGGTAAAACAAAACTATACAAATACTATGCAAAACCGACTGTTACTTCCGGTCTTACTGATCATTCTGGGCACCTTGACTGTGATCCCCCCCAAGGCATCTGCCCAGACCGCCCTTGAAAAACCGATGCTGATCATCGCCACCCATGAGTCCCCCCCTTCTCCACCAGAACGGCTTCCGGCTGGGAATGTATCATGATCGAACTCATCCACCCCTATTACACTTCAGGAATCGGAATTGCGGTTTCACAACAGTCTGAACTATCCTGGATTACCGTTTTAAGATGTTTCGTTTCCAATGCCTTTCTGCAAGCTGCTGGAGCTTTAGGGCCGCGGAAATTAATAAGTATCCAGAAATTGCGCTGGATTTTGGTTCAGATTCAAGGCGTGGAAAGGGGCGCATAGCTGTTCTATGCAACCTTTTCCAC
>JAAELC010000582.1 GCA_024227135.1 Gammaproteobacteria bacterium | reverse complement strand
GAATATCTGAATGCCAATTTTAGAAGGGTCCAGCTGTCCCTTACCCGCGATTGCCTGGACTCTTTTTACGAATTGGCAGAGCATGGCGGTGGCGGTTAAGCCCCCACCGATTATGGCAAAATCTGGTAGGAGGTAGCCGCATGGGCTACCCCCTCCCTACAGAACGGCTCGTACCGGCCAGGTAAGCCGCTCCTCGATCAGCGACTGAACGTTAATTCAAGAGGTTGTTGTTTCTGTTTGAAATCATGTAGAAAATTATTTGGTCTGTTCCCGCTGCCCCGGCATTCTGCTTGACCTGTTGCCATGCCGTCCGCAGTCGTCTCGGTTCATAGACCCGTTCTAACACCTTTACATGTTTCACATTTCCTCCGTGACTGTCTTACACTTCAGATTGCCGGGTTGCAAGCCGTCCTTGGGACTGGACACCGGATGCCTAAAACGTACCTGCTTCAGGCACCCCCGTTTTTCGGTTTTCTGGTCTCCTTTAGTTTTCTCGCAACGCTGATTCGGCTCCCCAGTGTTGTCACCATCGCCTTTCGTCCACGGCTTTCCACATTCCAACGACGAGATTTGGAATGTCCGGACTTGACAGTGTGCCGGATCGGTATAGGGTAGGATCGATCATACCACCGTCTCGCAGCGGGTTCTCCGGCCTATACATTCTTACGACGTTCTGTCTTTCCGATCGTCAGGGTTTTAGCCTCCACTCTGTTGCCAGGTTTCATCGGCCCTGAGTTATCAGTACTACCCGTGAATCTGCCACCTTCTGTGCCCTGCCCCGCTTCGGGTTCGCCTATTCGGTTCGGTTTTATGATACCTTCGGCAACCGTAGATATCATCACAGGAAGGCTTCCCTGGGTAAGACGCACCACCTCCCCATATGCCGTCCAACTTCACTTCGGTTCGGTTCACCGGATATTAGGCCTCGCTCACACACGCCTGCTCGGCCTCCTCCCCGCTGCCATATAGTTGGTTCGCTGTTCGCTGCGTACATGGGTTCTGCCTCATGCTTCCTTCGGACGTCCCATTTCTGGAAACTGCCCTTGCCTTGTTGGCGTTG
>JAAELC010000581.1 GCA_024227135.1 Gammaproteobacteria bacterium | reverse complement strand
GGGTCAATAAAATTAGCAGATAAGCTCCATCCCCTGCCCGATAGTCACACGATCCACACGGCACGAGGCACAGTCATACACGCAATGGGCGAGGCACTACTGCTCGACCCGACCGAAGGGTTTGTGAAGGGTGCCCAATGGGGTAAATGGGAGGAGGTTGGTGAGTTCAACGACCACAAAGTTGACAATGATATGATCGACATGGCGATTGCCTACGCTAAAGCGGTGTGGGATATGGAAACCGCAACTTCCGCAATGCTGGTCGAAGAACGAGCTAAGTGGGACGATGATTTGTATGGCACTGCGGACTGTGTGCTGATTGATGATGAACGAGTGACGGTCATTGACCTGAAAACCGGCTCTCATCTAGTGTCACCTGTCGAGAATTACCAGTTGATGATATACGCTGCTATGGTGCTCAAAGATTTAGGTTATATGGACGTATGGAAGAAAGTCCGGTTGGTGATCGTCCAGCCACCTGATGAGCGTGACCCAGTGAAGGTGTGGGACACTAACACGGTCGAGATTGCGGCGTTCATGGAGAAGGTGGAAGAGGCCATGACATCCGACCACTTAGCTGCTGGTGAGTGGTGTCGTTACTGCCCGGTCGCGGCCTCCTGCACAGTCAAGCATGAACTCGCAGTCAACGCGGCCTCACTGTCACTGGACGGACTCTCACCGGAGGGGTGGGCCAAGGCTCTGCACTACGCGGAGCTACTAGACCCCTGGATAAAGTCCGTGCATACCCGTTCAACACAACTCGCAGCCACTGCTGGACTGACCGTACCCGGCTACAAGCTGGTCAACAAGACCGGATGGTTGACATGGAAGGATGCGGAGGAGGCTGGTAAGGTGTTGGAAAAGGTGATGAGTGCTACACCCGGTAAGGTGTACAACGAACCAGTGCTACGCACACCCACTCAGTTGAAAAAGGAGTTGAGAGAATTTGTCGATGGCTCAGTCATTGACGAATTATCAGAACGACCAGACCGGGGTTTTGCCCTTGTCCAGGAGTCTGATAAACGGGAGGCGGTAGAGTCTCCTGCTAACCTTCTAGCGGCTGCGAAGCAGTTAGATTTATTTAATACATAAACGTATCACAGAGGTACATGTAACATGACAGACAATTTTTTTCCTGTAGAAGCTGGCGGTGGGAACGCCTTATCAACTGACCTTGCAGAGTCACTGCTGGCGGTTGGCTCAATGGGTGGCGGTGAGGTTAGCTACCTGAAATTCACTAAAGCAGGTGCGTGGGAGTACGGACGCGAAGGGGATACCCTTGATGACGAAGTGCTGGCAGTAAACCCTGCCTCTTTCGTTGTCGGATGGCAGGGTTGGAGCAACGGGGTGCCGGTTGATGGCCCGGTGGTGCCCATCTCACAGATGGCATCACTGCCAACTGAGGGCGAGTTGGATAAACTACCTGCTGGTGACATGAACGGATGGCAGTCGCTGTTCGGTGTGAACTTCAAAATGATGGAGGACGGTACCAACCTTCAGTTCCGTGGAACCTCGGTCGGTGGTCGGAAGTTCGTGCAGAACCTGATGAAGAGCGTGGCCCTGGGTATGACGGATCACAGTAACGCGCCTGTTGCGTTGGTGACGTTATCGTCAAGCAACTACAAGCACAGCACCTACGGTAAAATCCATACGCCTGAGTTCACCATCGTCGGTTGGGCAGACGCTGAGGGCAAAGAGGTGAAGAAACTCGCGGTCAAGTAAACCTCCTCAACTATTCCCCCGGTTAGTAGCCGGGGGCTTTTTAACTTCACATGAGAGATAAATCATGCTTTATTCATTAGACGTAGAATCATTCCCAAACTATTTCCTTCTTTGCATCGGCGGTACTGCGGTTGCAGAGATACGAGGTGCAGATGACACCCTCACACCAGAAGAGTTGCATCAGACAACTCTTGCGATGAAGAACAACACGACTTACGGGTTCAACTCCAACCACTACGACCTGCCCATGATCATGGGTGCGTTGGGTGGTATGACAGCTAGGGAGTTGAACGGTATGAGTCAATGGATAATTGAGACCCGGTCACGTAGCTGGGGGACGATAGAGCATTACGACGGGTTGTCCTCCTTCCCGTTTGAGCACATTGACCTGATCGAACCCTCACCCGGCGTGATGATTGGGCTGAAGAAGTACGGCTGTCGTATGCACAGCGAGCTTATCCAGGAGCTACCCTTCGACCCTGACACCTGCCTGAGCGATGAGCAGATGGACACTGTACGTGAGTATTGCCTGAACGATTTGACGCTCACAGAAGACCTCTACCGAGCAGTGAAAGACCGTATAACCCTGCGAGAGAGGTTGGGTAAGAAGGTAGGGGTTGACTTACGAAGCAGGTCAGACGCTCAGATAGCAGAGGTTGTCATTCG
>JAAELC010000580.1 GCA_024227135.1 Gammaproteobacteria bacterium | reverse complement strand
CGCATTGGGGAGGGATCGAGTCAGAAGCCAATGCCTCCTTAGAAAGCCGGAGGATATGCAGACAGACTCGCGGTTGTTTGGAATGTAGCCCATCTTGACCACCGGGGGCACCCGTATTTAGTCATTTCGCTGAGTTGCATCGATTTTGTAGGTACAAATCAAGGATTGAGGGCCAGGGCGACGGCCTTGTCATCGGACAGGTGCCCCAATTCGAGGGCGCGCAGGATCTCGTGCTGTGCCGTTGTGGCTTGAGTCACTGAATAGATGGCTCGGCCCGCGGGGCGCTGCTTCATGCGATTGAGATGGCAGGTGGCGAGGATTTCGTGGCAGGCGGAGGCGGACAGGGCTACGTTGGCATGCTTGAGCTTTTGCTCCAGAGTCCGGCACAGAAGCAGGGCGAGCATGCAGAGGGTAAGGTGGGCCTGGACCTTGGGGTCGGTGTAGCTGTAGATGGGTCGGAGCTTGATGACGCTTTTGATTGTCTGGAAGTCCTTCTCGATGACGTCCTTGTTCCGATAGAGCAGGGCCAGCTGCTCACCGGACTGTGTCAACTCGGCGCTGCCGAGGAGCAGGACGAACCCATCGTAGCGCCGTCGTCGACTCCACTGCTCCGGATTGAGGCGTAGCTCGCAGCGAAACGAGTCGACCTGGGCCCCTGTGTTCGTCTTGACCGTAATCGGTTCGAGCGACACCTCGAAGGCGTTCGTGTAATCGTACCGCTCCAGCTGCCGCATGATCTTGCGACGCGTGGGTTCTTCTTCCCTGCGTTTGCGTGCACGGGCCAGCTCCGCGTTCAGCTCGTCGACGAACCTGTAGAGCCCATCGACGTGCTTTTGCGCCCTCCGGCGTTTGTCGACGAAAACCTGGGGGTTGAAGTAGACCACCAAGTGTAACCGCTCTGGCAGCGGCTCCGACTCTTCGGCCTCGTTCTCGTTCTCGTTGTGCTGGGTAATGAGGTCTGCTAGGAGGTCGCCCAGCATCTCACGCTGCCTGCCGTGGTCGTGTTCTTTGAGCACCCGCCGCAAGCGGCACTCAGGTATGCGTACTTCGTGGCCGCAGGCCAGGAGCCGTTGCTGGATATCAGGCGGCAGACGCAGCACGTTGAGAATCTGAGTGACCCGCGCCCGGCTTAGACCAATAGCGCGCGCCAGCGCGGCCTGGCTGGGATACTTGCCCGAGTCCAGCTGGCCTCGGAGCTGCAGGGCCAGACGCAGACAAGCTACGATGTCACCGGTACGCTTCTTTTTCTGCTTGGCGAGCGATTTTCGACTGCCCGCCTGCGCTGCCTTGTCCTGGTCATCGTCTTGGTTGAGCGCCACCACGCCGAGGTCCAGAACGAATAGCTTCTCGTCCACCTCCTGCAACTGCAACTCTCGTGCGGTCTGCGCAATCAAGGTAACGTCCCGCTCGTACGCCTCATCAGTCCCCTCCAAGGTGAGCGCCGAAAAGGCCCGATGGGGTACCGCCATGGTGTAGGTCTCGATGGTGTTGCGCGGAGCCGCCGTCAGAAAGTGCAAGCCACATCCATGAAGCTTGCGCAGGCTCGACTCCCTGCCCATGGCACGATCGCAGACGAATGGAATACCCCGAAGCCAATCCTGCCCCTTCAACGCATCAACCATGCCTCCCATCGCCAGATGGTCTTTGGTCTTGCTGGAAACCACCTGCCAGCGCAGCGGGTAGCCACGCTCATTGGCCAGAAGGACGATCCCGATCGACCACTTGTTCCGATGGCCAGCCTTGGTACGGTGGCGCTCGGCTTGCTCGCATCCCCGTCCTTCAAAGTAGGTATCTGTCACGTCGATGAAGAAGGCCGAGGGCGCACAGCCATGGTCCTGGTATAGAGCCGGCAACCGTTGCTGCAACGTGGGGGTGGCCGCAAAAACGCCGTCGAGCACCCGGTGCAGTCGGCTGTTGTTGAATCGCTCGGGCGGCAATTCCAGCAGCTCGGGCAGAGCTGTGGTTGGGAGCCACCTCTGGGCGTAGAGCTTCGAGCCAGGGGCGACGCATCGCTGAAGGGTCAGGGCGGCAACCACGTCGGCCACCGACACCGATTCGCTCGGTGGCAGAAGGTCGGCCATCATCTCGTCCAGGCGCCAGTGGCGCCACATATGCAGCATGACGGCCACGTCGAGGTAGCGCAGGTTGGCTTCGACCTTCGAGCTGTCGGACAAGCCGGCGCAGTCCGGGGCGACCACCAGCGCCTTGCCTTCGCGTGATGCCCGCAGGGCGAGCTTGAGGTTTTCTACAGTCTGGTCGGGCAGGTCGCCGAGGTTGGCGATGATCCTCTGGGTCGTGGTGCCGTTGCGGCGGATGCTCTGGACGATCTGGACGTACCTGTAGGTCTTGTTTTTGCCGCGGGTGGTGCAGGTCCGGATGTGCATGAATCAATTGTACTCATCTATAATGAACAATCAACTGTTAATTTAGGGTATTTGAGTCTCTATTGCTACAGCATATTGTACTCACATATCGACAGTAACACAGTGAAATCACACGAGACACACATGTAGGATGATCAAGATGGGATGTAGGGCTGCCAAGTAGAGTGAACATGTCATGAGCGAATCGAAAACGATTACGTATGAATGGAACCAGATCCCCTGGCGCAAGCTAGAGGTCTCGGTGTTTAAGCTCCAACGGCGGATCTACAAAGCCTCGCAAGCCGGAGACGTTAAGAAAGTCCACAAACTCCAAAGGTTACTTCTAAAATCGAGAGCCGCGAGACTACTCGCAGTTCGTCGCGTCACCCAAGAGAATCAAGGAAAGAAAACGGCTGGCATCGATGGAGTGAAATCACTCACCCCACGAAAACGTCTTACCCTGGCTGCAAACCTGGAAAAGTTGCCGATGGGCAGTCCGACCAGAAGAATCTGGATTCCAAAGCCCGGAAAAAACGAGAAACGCCCACTTTCCATTCCCACAATTTATGACCGAGCACAACAAGCCCATGTCAAGCTCGCACTGGAACCAGAATGGGAAGCAAAATTTGAACCAAATAGCTATGGATTTCGACCAGGTCGTAGCACTCATGATGCCATCGAAGCAATCTTCAAATCGCTCAGAGAACAATCTAAATATGTACTGGACGCCGATATAGCAAAATGCTTTGACAGAATCGACCACAATGTTCTATTAAAAAAGATAAATACCTTCCCGAAAATGAACCGAATAATCAAGAAATGGCTCAAAGCAGGAGCCCTAGATAATGGCGTATTTATAGAAACGGAAAGAGGTACACAACAAGGATCAATTGTCTCTCCGATCCTAGCAAATATAGCTCTTCATGGACTTGAAAGTCACATTCGCAATCATTACCCCGTTACAGTTCCAGCACCGGAAACAACAAATCAAAAAACGCTGAACTGGAAGCCCCAGATTATACGTTACGCAGACGATCTGGTTGTGCTGCATAGAGACCGGGATGTAATCGAAGAATGCCGTGAAATCATGCAAGAATGGCTATCAAATGTGGGATTGGAGCTCAACGAAAAGAAAACAAGAATCACACACACTTTGGAAGATGAAGGCGCTAAACCAGGCTTTGATTTCCTCGGATTTAATATTCGCCAATATAAGGTCAGCAAATACAAGTCATCTAACGGAAGAGGTTTTAAGACACTCATCAAACCAAGCCGAGATTCAATCAAAAGTCACAATGAAAAGCTAGCTAAAATCATCCGTAAGAATAGGTCGGCGGAACAAAGTAATCTCATCAAACTACTGAATCCAGTAATCATCGGATGGGCCAATTATCACAGTGCGGCTGTAAGCAAACGCACATTTAACCTCTTAGATTCTTTGGTATATGAAAAACTCCGACGATGGACATTTTTCAGACATCCAAATAAATCTCGTCACTGGATAACCCGTAGATACTGGAAAACCAATTCAAGCAAATCATGGATATTCAGCAGCCAAGAAGGTCCTCACCTCAATTTGCACTCTAATACACCTATAGTTCGACATATAAAGGTCAAAGGAACAGCCAGTCCGTTCGATGGAAATTGGAAATACTGGGCAACTCGCCGAGGTCAATATCCT
>JAAELC010000579.1 GCA_024227135.1 Gammaproteobacteria bacterium | reverse complement strand
TGTAAACTGAAACCTGCCACGTTGGCAACCCGGCTCGAACCCGCCTTCGGCTCTTCTATCGGTGGTAGGCTTTGTAACGTAAATACCTTGCGGCCTTGGTGGAGCCCGATGGCAATACGGTAGGTGATCGAATGCCCGTACAATTGCTGCATCGCCTCGTCATCCGAGGTTTCCAATGTCAGATAGCTGTTTTCTTCATCACGCGCCAGAAAACCCCGACGCTCCAGGAACTTTGCCACCCGTTGGCTGATCCGATGCACCAACGCAGCCAATTCCTCCGCCGTGGGTGCCTTGATGCGGTGAAAGCGAACTTTTCCGTAGGCATCCTCGGCGTAGACACCGTCGAGGTAAAGCATGTGAAAATGTAAATTGAGATTCAAGGCTGACCCGAATCTCTGTATCAGAGTGACCGCCCCGGTGTGGGCAGTCGACTTGATAAACCCGGCTTTATGGATGATATGGGTTGCCAGGGTGCGGTAAACGATACCCAGCACTCTACCCATCAGCTCCGGATGGCTGGCGAACAAGAAACGCAACTGAAACGGAAAACTCAGTACCCACTGACGGATGGGTTCGCGAGGGAATACGTCATCCACCAGGAGAGCCGCGCTCTCCACCATCCGCCGGGCACCACAGCTGGGGCAAAAACCGCGCCGTTTGCAGCTAAAGGCAACCAGATGTTCGTGCTTACAGTCGTCACACTGAACCCGCAGAAAGCCATCTTCGAGGCGACCACATTGGAGAAAGGCTTCAAACTCATCCTGCACATAGCCTGGCAGTGACCGGCCCTGCGCTTCCATCGCCGACAGGAAATCCGGATAGTGTTGTTCGATGATCTGATAGAGAAGGGTTTGTTCAG
>JAAELC010000578.1 GCA_024227135.1 Gammaproteobacteria bacterium | reverse complement strand
TGGTCAATCTGCTCAACCGGTTGCCCCTGGCCTGCCAACCTGCGTTTATTCGGGGTGACTGCGATTGGGGGAACGATCCGGTGATGAGCGAACTGGAAGAGATGGGACAGCACTACCTATTCAAGCTCAAACGCTCCAAACGGGTCATGGAACTGATATCCAAGGTTCATGGATTGGGAAAATGGACGAGATTCAACAACGAATGGGAGCTCAAAGAGAGCACTCTCCGGCTTTATGGATGGAAACAGGCACGGCGAGTGGTTGTCACCAGACGGCGGCTGCCTAAAGAGAGCGTGATCGGCGTTGAGTATAAAGTCGGCGAACAGCAGGAGCTGGCACTGCTGGTTGGTCCTGAAGATATGCGGATGTATGAATACTCCGTACTGGTCACCAATCTGGATGATGAACTGGTGACATTGATGCAGCACTATCGTGACCGGGCGGACTGTGAGAACAACTTCGATGAGACGAAAAACCAGTGGGGATGGGGTGGTTTTGTCACACAACAACTCCAGACCAGCCAAATCATGGCTCGCATGGTGGCGTTGGTTTACAACTGGTGGAATCTATTTGTGCGG
>JAAELC010000577.1 GCA_024227135.1 Gammaproteobacteria bacterium | reverse complement strand
TAGCCAACCATCCACTACCCAGATCGCGTCGTAAAACTACCGCAATAACGAATCATGGACGCCATGTATCTGCAATCCTATTCGCTAATGCGAATCATTTTCTTTATGGCCTCTCAAGGCCGTGAGTTTTGCAAGAGGCTCAGGTTGTCAAACTATTCGTGAGCAGTCAGAGAGTGTTGAATTTTACCGTTACATGGCGGCACAGGCTGCTGTTTACAGTGCTGTTCGTGTTGGCTGGTTTAGCTGTGGCCGGGAATGAGAAGACGCTGGAAACAGTATACCAGGTTGATCTTGGCCGCTACTCAGGAACCTGGTATGAGATTGCCAGGATACCAAATCAGTTTCAGAAGCACTGTGTCAGCAACGTGTCTGCTGAATACATAGTCTCCGGTGATGGCGGGGTCGAAGTGATCAATCGGTGCCTGGATGGCAAGGGAAAAGTGGATGAAGCACGGGTAGTAGCACGGATTGTCGATACAGAATCCAACGCAAGACTGGAGGTCAGTTTTGTGTCTCTCTATGGCTGGCAGATTTTCTGGGGGGATTACTGGATTCTCGATCTCGGTGAAAGCTATGAGTATTCGGTGGTGGGGGAGCCTGGTAGAAAGTACGCCTGGATCCTTTCCCGTGAAACCAGTCTGGAACCCGAAGTTTTCAGTCATATCGAACATCTTTTGACGGAAAATGGTTACGATGTGGCGAAGCTCGAAATGACTCGGCACTAGTACAGCTTGAGAGCATTCAGCAATGCAGTCAGAGAGGTCTTGGACAATACTATGAAAAAAGTGGCAATAGTTTCCTGGGTAGACCTGAAGCCGTTGGTACCAGCCTATGCACTGGCTGGCGGTGTAGATCTGGTGGTTATTCGACTGAAGGAGGGAGAAGGGGTTTCAGTACTCTACGGACGATGTGCTCATCGGGGTGCTTTGATGGCGGATGGGCGAATCGAAGGTGAAAACATCGTTTGCGGGCTGCACGATTGGGATTACTGCTATCAGTCCGGGATCAGTTCCTACAATCCTTCGGAGAAACTACAGCGATTCCACGCCTGGATAGAAGAGGACCAGGTTTGGGTTGATGAAGACGAAATCAGGGAATGGGCAATCAGAAATCCGCAGCCCTATGATCGCGATACTTATCAGGGGCTCTATAAAGATCACCATGGTGGGGTGGAGGAACCACACTATCTGTATATCCAGCATCTGGCGGAGCACGGTCTTTCCAAAGTAGGCCATCACGGACGGGTGGGCGCTATGGGGGTGCCGGGAAGTGAGTTGCCTCGGTGGGAACAGATTCAGATCCTTACCGCTCAGCTGTACAAGGTACCGCTGTTGGACGATGCATCGGTAAGTACCGAGGTTGTGATTGGTCCCAATGCAGAGAGACCACTGGTGTTGGAGCGACCTTTGTTTGTCTCGGATATGAGCTTTGGTGCACTTTCCGAAGAAGCCAAACTGGCACTTTCCATGGGTGCGGAACAGGCTGGTACTGGTATCTGCTCGGGGGAGGGCGGTATGCTCCCGGAGGAGCAATCGGGTAACTCACGCTACTTCTACGAATTGGCATCGGCACGCTTTGGTTACTCCATGGACAAAGTACAGAAGTGCCAGGCCTTCCACTTTAAATGCGGCCAGGGTGCTAAAACCGGTACAGGTGGCCACTTGCCTGGGAGCAAGGTTAAGGGAAAAATTGCCAGGGTTCGGGAACTCGCCGAAGGAGAGGCTGCCGTATCCCCATCCCGCTTTCCCGACTGGAATACTGTCGATGATTATCGCCACTTTGCCGCTGAGGTTCGGGAACAAACGGGTGGTATTCCCATCGGCGTAAAGCTTTCCGCACAACACATCGAACGGGACATAGAGGCAGCGTTGTGGATTGGCGTGGACTATATCATTCTCGACGGCCGTGGTGGAGGAACGGGTGCGGCTCCCCTGATCTTTCGGGACAATATATCGGTGCCGACGATCCCGGCACTGGCACGTGCCCGCCGATACCTTGATAAGCAGGGGCGGAGGGATGTTTCGCTTGTGATTACCGGGGGGTTGCGTTTACCGGCAGACTTCATAAAGGCGATGGCCCTGGGTGCTGATGCTGTGGCTGTGTCCAACTCGGCATTGCAGGCTATCGGGTGTCTGGGTATGCGGGCTTGTCACACCAATAATTGTCCGGTAGGGATCGCCACCCAGCAACCTCATTTGCGTCAGCGGCTGAAAATCGAAAAAGGCGCCAACCAACTCAACAATTATTTTCGTGCTTCCACCGAACTAATGCAAGTGATGGCTCGAGCCTGTGGTCATGACCACCTAAATAAGTTCTGCCTGGATGATTTAACCACCTTTGACCGTGAACTGGCTTGCTTGACCGGTATCTCGTATGCCGGAGTATCGCTGGAATAGGGGATTGTAGTAGGACCTTTGTCCGTTGTGGTTGGCCTTCTGATCGAGTCCCGACACAATTGCAAAGCCGGGATGTTGTAATGCCTGTCGGGATTCTAACCTGAAAGCTGGGGCAGTATGGTCTACCGTTGGTATCAGGATAGAGACTAAAGCTATGTGGTATCTACTCACCCCCCCTGGGCGATCTGTTCCGGAAGACGTCGTAAATACCTCACTGTCGACTTGGCTTT
>JAAELC010000576.1 GCA_024227135.1 Gammaproteobacteria bacterium | reverse complement strand
GAGTCAGATTTTTCGATCATTTGAGGCGAATAGTGGGCCTATTTAACGAAAATGATCGGGAAATCTGGCCAATCAGACTGGTCCGCAGTAGATCAGTCTATTCTCGGACAGGCTCCTAGTCCTGCAAAGCCTTCTGCACAGCAGACAACGCCTTCCCGGTTTCGATCTCTGCGCCCATATCGGACAGGACAGCTCCCAGTGCGCCGACGCACAGCAGAATGTTCTCGGCTCGACTGGCATGGCCCATGAGTCCGATGCGCCACACCTTGCCTGCCAGGTCCCCAAGGCCGGCACCTATTTCCAGGTTGTATTCGTTGAGCAGACGACTGCGAACCACCGCATCTTCCACATTTTCCGGTATCGAGACCGCATTGAGCTGGGGAAGGCGTTCAGCCTCCGGCACAATAAAGGTCATCCCCATAGCCTCCAACCCGGCCCGCAGCGCCAAGTGGTTTTTCTGATGTCTGTTCCAGGCGTTTTCCAGCCCTTCTTCTCTGAGCATCAGGAGTGCTTCGTGTAGCGCATAGAGTGCATTGACCGGTGCCGTGTGATGGTAAGCCCTTTTCGCACCGCTGCCCCAGTAACCCATGACGAGATTGAGATCCATGAACCAGCTTTGAACCTTGGTTGATCGGTTGCTGATTTTTTCAAGGGCACGCTCGTTGAAACTTACCGGTGACAGGCCGGGGACGCAGGAAAGGCATTTCTGGGTGCCCGAGTAGATGGCGTCGATTCCCCATACGTCCACTTTGACCGGAGTGCCCCCCAGTGATGTTACGGAGTCGACGATGGTCAGGCAGTCGTGTTTGTGGGCCAGGCCAACCAGTGTCTTGGCATCGGACTGGGCGCCGGTGGAGGTTTCTGCGTGCACGAATGCGACGATTCTGGCATCGGGATGAGCTTTTAATGCGTCCTCGAGTTTCTGAGGATCTACCGCGCGCCCCCAGTCATCCTTGACCATCACCGGGATTCCTCCACAACGCTCTACGTTCTCTTTCATGCGCCCACCGAAGACGCCATTCTGGCAGACGATGACCTTATCTCCAGGTTCTACCAGATTGACGAAGCATGTCTCCATTCCGGAAGAGCCGGGGGCCGACACCGGCATGGTAAGCGCATTATCGGCTTGAAATGCATACTGGAGCAGTAACTTGAGTTCCTCCATCATACTGACGAAGAGTGGGTCCAGGTGCCCGATAGTGGGTCTGGATAAAGCCTCCAGAATTCGCGGGGGAACATCCGATGGGCCAGGACCCATCAGCGTACGGACGGGGGGATTGAATCTATTAATTTCCATGAGGTACATCCTGCAAACCAATGACGGGAAGATTCGATGAGTGAATATTCCAGATCTATCCGATGAAAAGCGGGTATTCTAACCCACCCCGAGGGGTTGCGGTGGTGAAGAACGCAGGTTATAACCCCCCAAGATTAGTGGAAATAAGCCTACAGAAAAATGGGATCGTACAAAAAAACAGCGAAATTTCCAGCGTCCATGGCTGGTTTTTCGCCCTCACCCTATTTACTGCTGGTTCTGACAACGCTGTTCTGGTCGGGTAATTTCGTTATTGCGCGAATGGTCAGACTGGAGGTGCCGCCTATAGGGCTCTCTTTCTGGCGTTGGGGGCTGGCCGGTGCATTGTTGTTACCCTTTGTCTGGCGAGACATGTACCGGCATCGATATCTGGTCAGAGAACACCTGCTATTGATTGTCGTCCTCGCACTGTTGGGGGTCACCGGTTTCAATACCATGGTCTATCTTGGACTCCAGAGTACGACGGCGTCCAACGGTGTGCTCCTTCAATCCATCATGCCGTTGCTGATTATCCTGCTTTCATGGGTGGTATTGGGTGTCCCCATGAATTTCCGGCAATCCCTGGGTGTCTTCGCCTCCCTGATAGGTGTCGTTATTATCGTCACCAAGGGTGACATCCAGATTCTCACAGGGATGGGAGTGACCCGTGGAGACCTTTGGATCTTGACAGCGGTGTTCGCCTGGGGACTGTATTCGGTCCTGCTGAAGAAACTGCCCTTATCACTGATTGGCCCGACACTTCTGGGATACACCATCGTTATAGGATTGATCGGAATCGTACCTCTATATATCTGGGAGATCAGTACGGGTATCAGAGTCAACCCCAACCCGGCAACACTGGGCACCATCGTTTATGTCGCCGTATTTGCTTCCCTGCTGGCCTTCCTTTTCTGGAACCGGGCAGTCAGGCAGGTAGGTCCCAACCGGGCTGGTCAATTCATCCATCTGATACCGGTATTCGGCAGTGTACTTTCGGTCTTTCTACTGGGCGAGCGCCTGCATTCGTATCATCTGGTCGGCATCTTTTTTGTCGCATTGGGGATTTACGTCGCGACGGAGACCCGGCGGAAGACGACATGAGTCCGGCCCGGTCTCCGTTTGTGCTGAGCTTTATGCCGACTTTGCACTGGGGATTGTGTCGGCTCCGTGATAAATTCCAGTCAATAATTCAGTTGTTCAGGATATTCCATGGAAAAACTGCTTGAAATCATGGCGCGACTGAGAGATCCGGTGTCGGGTTGCCCCTGGGATCAGGAGCAGACTTACGCCAGTATATCACCACACACAATCGAGGAAGCCTATGAAGTGGCGGATGCCATAGAACGGGGCGATCTCGATGAGTTGAAGGACGAACTTGGTGATCTACTGTTTCAGGTCGTCTTTTACGCACAGTTGGCCCGGGAGCAGCAGGTGTTCGATTTTGAGGACATTGTCTGTGCCATCAGCGAGAAAATGGTGCGGCGTCATCCCCATGTATTCGCGGAGGCTCAGGTGGCCGATGTTGCTGAGCAGACACAGGCCTGGGAGCGCCAGAAAGCAGCAGAGCGCAAGCTGCGAAGCAGGGAAGAGAGCCCCAGCCAACTGGCTGGTGTGGCCAGGGCACTCCCGGCACTGGTGCGTGCTGAAAAACTTCAGAGACGTGCCGCGAAGGTGGGGTTCGACTGGCCGGCAGTGGTCGGTGTGCTGTCGAAGGTTCGTGAGGAACTGGCGGAAGTAGAGGCCGAATCGGGGCCATCTCCGGATCCGGAGAAAGTGCGCGAAGAGGTGGGAGATCTGCTGTTCAGCTGCGTCAATCTGGCACGTCACCTGGGGGTGGACGCCGAAACGGCCCTGCGGGGTGCCAATGACAAGTTTGAACACCGGTTTCGGGCAATGGAACAGCGGGTGCTGAACAAGGAGTGGGAGCTCTCAGAGCTTGATCAGATGGCCTTGGATAGACTGTGGGATCAGGTGAAACAGGAACAGGTCCGGGATGCGTGAGACGATCACGCTGACCACGGGGAGCCGGGAGGAACTGGTAGACATTACCGATCGGGTTGAGGCGGTAGTGCAAAGCAGCGGTATCAGGGATGGCCTCGTTTCGGTCTATGCACAGGGGGCGACCGCGGCACTGATGATCCAGGAGAATTGGGATCAGAGCGTGCAGACCGACGTTGTGAATTTTCTTCGCGGTATCATCCCCCGTGGGGTGTGGTTGCACGACAGGCAGGACGGCAATGGTGATTCGCACCTGAAGGCCGGCCTGATCGGGCCTTCTGAAACCATTCCCCTGATCGATGGCAGGTTGGGGCTTTCCCGATGGCAGAATCTGTTTTTATGCGAGTTCGACGGGCCAAGAAGCCAGCGTAAGGTCGTCTGCACTGTGCTGCCTGATAGCGGAACCCAGGAGTCTTGATGAAGAGTATGTACCTGATTATCTTGTTTTTCGCCCTGGCAATGCTGGGAGGATGTGCCACGAATCCGGTCACCGGAGAGAACGAGCTGGCGATGGTTTCCACAACCTCGGAGCTGAAAATAGGGCAGGAGCAGTATGTTCCCAGCCGGCAGATGCAGGGGGGTGACTATGTGCTCGATCCGGCATTGACCGATTATGTCCAGGGGGTTGGTGCCAGACTGGCCCGGGTCAGTGACCGTCGCCTGCCTTATGAGTTCGCAATCATTAACGACTCGACACCGAATGCCTGGGCGCTTCCCGGTGGCAAGATTGCCGTCAACCGTGGTTTGTTACTGGAGCTAGGCAGCGAGGCGGAACTGGCAGCGGTGCTGGGTCACGAGGTCGTCCATGCTGCTGCCCGGCACAGTGCACAGGGTATGGAGCGGGAAATGATGCTCAAGGGCGCGCTGGTGGTGGCGGGGGCGATGGCCCAGAACACGGATTATGGGGGGCTGGCCGTTGGGGCGGCTGCACTGGGTGCCAATCTGGTCAATCAACGTTATTCGAGGGATGCGGAACTCGAATCTGATTATTACGGGATGCGCTATATGCAGCAGGCGGGGTATGACCCGCAGGCAGCTGTAGACCTCCAGGAGACTTTTGTAAAACTATCGAAGGGCAGGAAAACCAACTGGTTGAACGGTCTCTTTGCCAGTCATCCGCCCTCACCAGAGAGAGTGCAGAAAAACAAGGAGACCCTGGGATTGATGGGTGAACCAACGGGGCGCCTTGGAGTGCAGGAGTATCGTCGCATGACCGCAGGTCTGCGAAAGAGCAAGCCGGCGTACGGGGCCTATGATAAAGGACGTCAGCTGGTGATCAAGCAGCCTGAAAAAGCGCTCAGACTGGCTGAAAGAGCCATTGATATAGAACCCAGGGAGGCGATGTTTTACGGGCTTCGCGGTGATGCTCTGGCAAAGCAGGGTAAATTAAAGCAGGCGCATGCCGCTTATGATCAGGCATTGGCCAGGGACGATGGATTCTTCGCGTATCATCTGCAGCGGGGACTGATACGCAGGGAACTGGGGGATAGCAGCGGTGCCGGGACCGACCTGCAGAACAGTGTGAAGCTTTTACCTACTGCCCAGGCTCATTATGGCCTGGGATTGATTGCTCTGGATCGGGGAGATCGCCGCTTCGCTCTAAAGCATTTCCAGGTCGCAGCCGGGTCGGACTCGAAAGCAGGGCGGGCCGCTGCCAATCAGATGATGCGAATGGAATTATCCGGTAATCCGGAACGCTATCTGAAAACCCGGGTTGGTCGTGACTCCCAGGGGCGCCTCATGGTGCAGGTGTCTAATGGTACCCGGGCCACGATCGGCAATCTGGTGGTATTGTATGGCAGGCGGGATGCTTCCGGGCGGATCTACAGAGGTAGTTCGTATCGTCTGGATCGGGTATTGGGGCCCGGTCAGAGTACTCGCTTCGTTACACCCATCTCAGGCTTGCCGAACAGCCGGGCACTCAGCCAGTTTGGTGCGCGGGTGATCAAGGCGGAAGTCATGGGTAACTGAAAACCGGAGAACTGATTCATGGGGTACGCTGATCACATCAGATTGTGTAATACCGGTGATCCGGGAAACTACATCCCCTTCGAGGTCGATGGGAAGGCGGTGGGATGGGTTCGCCCGGTATTTGGTCGTCAGCTGGCTGAATGGCCAGATGTGGTGGATTTACGACCCGATCGTGTGGTGCTTTCAACATCCAATGGAAGTCTGGAGCAGCGTAGTCAGCCATTAGCTGGCGTGTTGGGCGAAATGGCAGCCCAGGGCCGAGTCAGCCCCCTGTTGGGTGAGTTGTTTCCAGTGGTGTCGAGTGACCGGGAGCAGCCTCTGCTGCTGATTGACCGGGCCGCCGTACCTAACTTTGGTATTCGGGCGTTTGGGCAGCATCTCAACGCCTTCGTGCGCAGCTCCGAAGGACTGAAAATGTGGATTGGGCGTCGTGCGCCTGATCGGGTCAGATTTCCCGGCAAACTGGATAACCTGGTGGCTGGAGGTCTGCCCTGGGGGATCTCGCTGGAGAGGAATCTGGTAAAGGAGTGTGCGGAAGAGGCGGGTATTCCGGAAAAACTCGCATTGGAGGCCCGTCCCACCGGGACCGTAACCTATATCGCCGATACGGAAAGGGGACTGAAACCTGATACGCTCTACTGCTACGACCTGGAGTTGCCCGAGACATTCTGTCCGGAGTGCACCGACGGCGAAATGGAGGAATTCTATCTCTGGCCGATTGAAAAGGTGATGGATGTTGTCAGGAACAGCGATGAGTTCAAGCTGAACTGCAATCTGGTAATAATCGATTTTCTCATACGATACGGCTATATAAGAGCGGACGAAAAGGGATACTCCGAGCTTGTCACGGGGCTGCACCCCGCGTTACCTTAAGCGCCTGGTGTGCCGACCCCAATGGTAAGCGGGACCGTTACGCTTCTGATTTTTAGGTCGATGGTGTGAAACGAAGGCGGATTTAGCTGGTCACAAGTTGACTATGCCAGGAAAACGAAATATGAAGACTAGAAAACTGCTGTGGTTGATTTTCCTGTTCGTCAGCTTGCCTGGGGGCGTCTGGTCCTCCGTGCCGGAGGTTCCTCTGGAGGAACTCGAGCCCACCCGGGAGCAGCGACAGGCGACTTTGATCATTCTGAGGGTGATCGACAAGTACCACTATAAGGAACACCGTCTCGATGACGAAATGTCCAGATCCATATTGACCAGGTATCTGGAATCCCTGGATCCGAATAAAAGCTTTTTTACCCAGAAGGATGTGGATCGCTTCAGCGTTTACGCCGACCGGCTTGACGATTCGTTGCGGCTGGCCCGGCTTGGGCCGGCTTTCAGTATCTTCAAGGTGTACCGTCAGCGCATTGACGAGCGGGTGGATTTCGCCCTTGGCCGCCTGAAAAAACCTTTTGACTTCGATATCAAGGAAGAATATCGCTTCGACCGGAGCGAAACGGGCTGGGCGGTGGATCATCGAATGCTGGACGATCTCTGGCGCAAGCGCATCAAGAATGACATGATCAGCCTGCGTTTAAGCGGTGAGAGTGATAAAGATATTCAGAAAAAACTGGCGAAACGCTACGAGGGGATTCGTCGTCGCACCCGCCAGCTGGCATCCAACGATGTTTACCAGACATTCATCAATGCATATACCTTGAGCCTTGAGCCCCATACCTCCTACATGTCACCCCGGGTGTCCGAGAATTTTGATATCAGCATGCGCCTTTCCCTGGAGGGAATTGGTGCGGTTTTGCGCAGTGAGAATGAATATACCGAGGTACTGAGAACCGTACCCGGTGGTCCGGCCGCCCAGAGCGGTCAGGTGCAGTCGGGAGATCGGATTATCGGAGTCGGCCAGGACAAGAAAGGGGAACTGGTTGACGTGGTTGGTATGCGTCTCCAGGACGTGGTGGACATGATTCGTGGCCCGAAAGGTACCCTGGTCAGGCTGCGGTTGCTGCCTGAAGACAGCGGTAGCGAAGGTCCCACTAAGGACATAACTCTGGAACGTAACAAAATCAAATTGGAAGATCAGGCCGCCAAAAAATCCGTGATAGAGGGGTTGGATGGTATGGGGCCTGTAAAGATCGGGGTGATCGACCTGCCTGCATTCTACCGGGATTTTCGAGGGCAGTCTCAGGGTGATAAGAATTTCAGGAGTACCACCAGGGATGTGCGCAAACTCCTCAATGAGCTCATTGAGGAGGGTGTTGACGGTGTGGTCATTGATTTGCGGCAAAATGGTGGTGGCTCGCTGATCGAAGCAACTGAGCTTACCGGGCTTTTTATACCTTCCGGGCCGGTGGTGCAGGTTCGGGATGCCACCGGTGATGTGGAGGTTGAAGCGGACCCTGACCCGACCATGGTTTACAGTGGCCCCCTGGCAGTGCTGGTCGACCGTAACAGCGCCTCTGCATCGGAGATTTTTGCCGGAGCAATACAGGATTATCGCCGAGGCATCATTATCGGGGAGCCGACCTTTGGCAAGGGCACCGTTCAAACCCTCGTTGACCTGGGGCGATTCGTGCAGGGGGGTAATAACGACCTGGGACGACTACGTTTGACAATGGCCCAGTTCTTCAGGGTCAATGGTGGTAGCACTCAATTCATGGGAGTGGTTCCGGATATCGAGTTTCCATCGGCAAAAGGATCTGCTGAGCACGGTGAGCGGGGGCTTGATAATGCACTGCCCTGGGCCAGGATCGAAGCTACGGAGTATCGCCCCCGTGGGGTAGGAACCATTGGGCAGTACCGGGACCGGCACCGGGAGCGAATTCAGCATGATCCCGGTTTCAAGTACCTTGCCGAAGAGGCAAGTCTGCTGATGGAAATGCGTGAGAAAACCACGGTGTCTCTTGAGCAAAGCGGTCGCAAGCTGGAGTACGAGGGTCAGGAAAGCAAGAGGAAGGAACGGAAAAATCGTTTCCGTCTTGCCACCGGTTTACCGCCTCTGACGGACAAGGATGAAAAAAGTCAGAACAAAAGCGAAGACAATCCGGATGATGACGGTGTTTCCAAAATCATGCTCAACGAAGTGGCAAGAATTCTGGCGGACTACATCGAGGGGAATCGACGATCGGTGATGGTGCAGTAGGAGACGTGATTGCGCAGCAGGAGACTGACAGGGGCGCCCTCCCTGTCTGGCCAGGGGTTGCCTGTCGCCAGTGAACTTTGGTACCGAACACTCAACTGTTTGAGTCTTTTTCTATCCATTTTCGGATTCTATTGGAGTCTCCGAATGGGGTTAGTTTGCCGTAGGAATTCAGCAGGACGATCACCAGAGGTTCACCGGCGATTTCCGCCTGCATGACCAGGCAACGGCCGGCTTCGTTAATATACCCGGTTTTACTCACGTTGATTTCCCATGCCTTGTTCTTCAGCAACCGGTTCGTGTTTCGATAGGACAGGGGTCCCCGCTTTCTGTAGGGGGTGACCATCGCTTGTCGGGTCGTAGTCGCCTCACGGATGAGGGGATACTGCCGGGCAGCATTGACCAGCTTTACCAGATCTCTGGCAGATGCCACGTTTCCGGCATCCAGTCCGGCGGGATCTGTAAAATAGCTGTGGTGCATCCCCAGGGATCTGGCTTTTTTATTCATGAGGGAAATGAATGCCTTACGACCTGCAGGAAAGGTTCGTGCCAAGGCACTGGCGGCCCGGTTTTCTGAAGACATCAGCGCCAGGCGCACCAGCTGTTCCCGGGTTAGGGTGGCACCAAATCCCAGCCTTGAACCGGTGAGTTTCAGCAGATCTCGGTCTTCCCTGGTGATGGTTATGGGGGTTTGCAGGGGAATGGGGGAATCCAGGATCACCATGGCGGTCATCAGCTTCGTGATCGAAGCGATAGGGCGGGGTTGATCGACCTGTTTCGCGAACAACTCGTTGCCAAACTGATCCACTACCAGGGCGGAGGATGATTTCAGTTGCAGTTGTTTCGGGTTCAATTGTCTCCAGAGGTTGGGTTCTGCGCTCCTCTGGATGGAAGTTGTATCCAGCATGGCGATCTGCAGCGGAGCTTCCACTTCCTGTGCTGGGGATGCCAAGGTGGGAAAAAAACTGCAAATCAGAAGTGTTCTTTTCAGCATTGCCGGTTTCTATCGCTCTGGTTGGGGTTGCTGCAAAGGTGTCGGTGGGTAGGCCTGGGAGCCTACCGAAATATCGTTTCTGCAGTGGAAATAATTACGATATTTATCAGTAAGTTTGGACCAACTTCTCGCTTAATGCAATAATTGTTTGATAGAAACCGGAGGCAACAATCCTCCACTGGGTTATAATCCTGCAGCCCGCGTCATTCTGCGGGTTGCAGGACGAGCAGGCTTGTGCTCCGGGCGATTCCGCTTTTGGTCAGGGTCGGCAAAGGAAATTCACTGAATTTGTATCATTCGCTTGAAAAACGTGTTGCCGGTCTCCTGGATTCCGGCCGATCCGGTTTGTTGCTTGGTGGGTCCAAGGGGCTGGAGAAAGAGAGCCTGCGTGTATCCCCGGATGGTGGTATAGCCCAGACGGTCCACCCTGGGGTGCTGGGTTCCGCGCTGACTCATCCCAGCATCACGACGGATTACTCAGAAGCTTTAGTCGAGTTCATTACCCCGCCATTCTCCGACATCACCAGTGCATTGGATTTTCTGCAATATGCCCAGAAGTTTGTCTATGAAAATCTGAGCGATGAAATACTCTGGGCCACCAGCATGCCCTGTGTCGTCGCAGGTGGAGACAGTATCCCCATCGCAAGGTACGGCACTTCCAACGCCGGTATCATGAAAACCGCCTACCGTCGGGGACTGGGACACCGATACGGTCGGGTAATGCAGGTGATCGCAGGGGTCCATTACAACTATTCCTTCAATGAAGCACTATGGCCTGTACTGGGGGATCTTGATCGGGACGGGCGTCCCCTGCGCCAGGTGACGGACAGCGGTTACCTGGCATTGACCCGGAATCTGCAGCGCTTCGGTTGGTTGATCCCCTATCTTTTCGGGGCATCCCCGGCTGTTTGTAAGTCCTTCGTGGGGGGGAATCCGACCAGTCTTCTGGAATTTGATTCGGATACCTACTACGAGCCTTATGCGACTTCATTACGCCTGGGTGATATCGGTTACACCAACAGCAAGGAGAAGGGGGTGGGTATCAGTGCCAGCTATGACAGCCTGGATGCCTACGTGGAGAGTCTGACTCGCGCAATCGAAACCCCTAGTCCCATCTGGGAGCCCATCGGTATTGTTAAAAACGGACAATACCAGCAGCTTAACTCCAACATTCTGCAGATTGAGAACGAGTACTACAGCTCGGTGCGGCCAAAACAGATTCTGGAAGGCCTTGAGAAGCCAGTACTAGCATTGCAGCGGCGTGGGGTGCGTTATGTGGAATTGCGCTCCCTGGATGTCAATGCCTATCACCCACTGGGTGTCAGTGAAGAGCAGTTGCGTTTTCTCGAGTTATTCATGCAATTCTGCCTCTTGCACGAAAGCCCCCCTATCAGCATCCAGGAGCGACGGGAGATTGACCAGAACATGGGTGGTGTTGCCCATCGGGGTAGAGATCCTTCCCTCTATCTGCTACGCCAGGGACGTGAGATACGGCTTCGACAATGGGCTGGCGAGTTGTGTGAGGCAATGTCCACTATTTGTGAAATCCTCGACAAGCATGAATCCGGTCGGCCCTACAAGGCGTCACTGGACCGACAGCGGGCGCTTGTGGAAGATCCTGATTTGACCCCCTCGGCACGCATGCTCAAGGAGATGAGGGAAAGGGGGGAGGGTTTTTACCATTTCGCCAAACGGTTGTCTCAGCGACATCACAGCTACTTCCTGACACTCGAACCGAATGTGCAGTTCGAGCAGTTGTTCAGGGAGCAGGCGGCGCATTCGATGCAGCAACGAATTGAAATGGAGGCGGCTGACGAGCTGCCTTTTGCGGATTTCCTGGAAGCCTACTTCGCTCAGCAGTGAGCTTGTTTCATACCTGCCTGAGTAATCGATCCAGTGTGCGGGTTGGCAGCAGGCGTTTCAGGGTGCCGAAAAGGTAAGTAGGGAAAGTGACGTAATAGCGCGGCTTGGGACGCGGGCTTTCCAGCGCATGTATCACCCGCTTTAACACGGCTTCCGGAGGAAGTGTGAAGGGGGCTGCCGGCCCCTCTTTCTGCAGACGTTCCTCCATGGCGCGATAGGCCGCCTCATGGAAGCTGCCCTGGGGGTCGACATGCTGGCGCCACTTGTCGAAAGCGTTGGCTCGGAAGCGGCTCTCAATCGGTCCCGGCTCGATCAGGCTGATGAATACCCCGCTGCCGTGAAGTTCCAGGCGTAGGGTGTCGCTGAGTCCTTCCAGTGCATACTTGCTGGCATTGTATGCACCCCGGTAGGTCATGGCGACCAGACCCAGCACCGAACTATTCTGGATAGCTTGCTTCTCACCATTTTTGTAATAAAAATAGCAAAATATAATCCAGGTTGTCCTTCATTTAAATTAAATTCAAACTTTTTGTCGTTTTTTTGACGTACATCAACTAATGAGACACAGACAGCATTCTGCACAAGCTGAATTCAAAAAAAGACGGCGCTGCTGCGAGGATTAGTATCGAGCTATACTTTTCGAAGAATACGGTCCAGCGTCCGAGCTGGTAACAAGCGCTTCAGTGTGCCGAATAGATAGGTAGGGAAGGTTACATAATAACGTGGTCTGGGGCGCGGGCTTTCCAATGCGTGTATGACACGTTTCAATACAGCCTCAGGGGGTAGGGTGAATGGGGCTGCTGGCCCTTCTTTCTGCAAGCGCTCCGCCATAGCGCCATATGCCGCTTGATGAACGCCATTATCCGGGTCTATATTCTGTCGCCACTTGTCAAAGGCATTGGCTCTAAAACGGGTCGCGATGGGTCCCGGCTCGATCAAACTGACGAATACACCGCTGCCGTGGAGTTCTAATCGCAGCGTATCACTGAGTCCTTCAAGTGCGTACTTGCTGGCGTTGTAGGCCCCCCTATATTTCATGGCGACGAGCCCTAAAACAGAGCTATTTTGGATGATGCGACCTGCTCCTTGCTCTCTCATCACGGGCAAGACGCGCTTGGTCAGCTCATGCCAGCCGAACAGGTTTGTTTCGAACTGAGCGCGGAGAACATCGGTGTCCAGGTCCTCCACCGCTCCAGGCTGGCCGTAAGCACCATTATTAAAGAGGGCATACAGTCGACCTTGGGTTAGTTTAAGAATCTCGTCCAACGCAGTCGCGATACTCGCTGCATCGTCAAGATCGAGTCGTGTTGATTCAAAGCCTTCTTCGGTTAGCCGCTGTATATCCTCTGCTTTCCGCGCCGTGGCGAAAATCCTGTATCCACGGTCTTTCAACCCTTTTGCAGCACAATAGCCAATACCGGTGGAACATCCAGTGATGAGTACGGTTTTGTCTCTATTTCCAGTCATTTTCTGCTTATTTTCTTGATTCGCTTGGTGGTGTGTTTCCAGATTTGGGCATCAAAGCGAGTGTGTGGAAGAGTTAGTGTAGTTGCTTGGGGAGCTTACAAGACCGCAGCTGGAAAGCAAGAATCAAAAAACATACTCGCACTGTTGAGAGACCATGTATTGATAGTGCGCATTGATTGAGCAGGTAACAGGCTCTCTCTGCCGATGAGTAACCAAGGCCGCGATCTACATCTGGGAGCGCTCTCTGACTGCCAGCGAACGGCCAGGCAAGAAGTGTCTATGGTCCGCCTCGCAGCGAGAGCAGACTCCGCTCCTACTTGCCCTCTCTTTGGAGAGCGGAAGTTGCTGGAAATTACCAACCAGTGGGAAATTCGGTAGGAGAGTTTTATTCTATCCCGTTTAAATGATAATGGGAGCCGATTTGGAGCGCGAGTTCAAGGCTCTGTCGTCACGTCGTGCCTTTGGCCTGAACTTCGAACGTCACAGGCCCGAGGCTGTGGAGTTGCCTCAGCGCCCTGTGCGAAAAGGCGATAAGGTATGGGTGTTGCCCGAGCGTGACTCAACCAAGAAAGTCGATCAGCGGCTTTGGTTGGTCAAAAAGATCGGTAGGAACGACGGTGAACGAGTTGCTCATTTGGAGTTGCTTCGGGCAGATGAGCCGGAAACGTTGGTTGTTCCAGTAGCTGACCTCACGGTAGTAGCGGAGTTTCGTGACTTTATCTACCCCGGGCTGGTCAGCACAGGGAAAGTGGAACGTGGCGGCGTGGCGGCGATAAGCCTTGCCACACGGATATCAACGGTGAGAACTACCATGTACTCAAGGCCCTGATCTACACACATCTGGGTAAGGTCGATGCTATCGCTACCAGCCATGGAGAGCGAAGCGAAGGCTGGTAATCCCCGGTAGCCGTGAGGCCGCACTGCTTGCCCAGCGTGCCTTGCGCCAGAGGGCAAGCAAAGTAGGCATCCGAACACGGTGTCGAGTCATTTCGAGAACTGGCGACGGAGCGGCAACGAGCCTGCGATGTTGTCGTGTGACCGGCATGGTAGTCGACTAGCTGGTGAGATTTCAGTCATGGCCCTTAGGCGAAGGGAACATGTAGACGAAGGCAAGGGTGCCCGAAGAAACACCCCTGTGCACCTCATGAAAGAGGGAACCCCCGAGTGTGTCTTCGATCTCGTGATGCATTTTGGGACATCCAAGTCCCCAAAATGCACTCGATCTTCGACAGCCTATTATTTCCCCGGACGCCCTGCGTCCGTGCCGCTCCATCGGGTCAGAGGGGGTCGTAG
>JAAELC010000575.1 GCA_024227135.1 Gammaproteobacteria bacterium | reverse complement strand
CAAGTGGCAAGTGGCAAGTGGCAAGTGGCAAGTGGCAAGTGGCAAGTGGCAAGTGGCAAGTGGCAAGTGGCAAGTGACAGGTTTCGGGGTATGGGTCAGCACCCCCTGGGGGGCACCGGGATTGGAACCTGACAACCAGCTCCTGTAACCTGCCACCCCAATCAGGCGCCGTGTGCTGAGCTTTGCCCTATCATATCCGGTGTCACCAGAACCACGCCGTTCTCGGTAACCCTGAAGCGCCTGGCATCCGCATCAGGGTCTTCCCCGATTACCGTGCCGTCAGGGAGCTGACACCCCCTGTCCACGATGGCTTTTTTAATCCTGCAGTTTCGCCCAATGGTCACTTCCGGCAGGATCACTGAGTCTTCCACTTCGGAAAAAGAGCGAACCCTGACCCCCGAAAACAGCAACGAGTGGCGAACCAGAGCTCCGGAAATGATGCACCCTCCCGATACCACCGAATCTACGGCTTTCCCCTCGCGGCCCTCGTCCTGAAAAACGAACTTTGCCGAGGGCAACTGCCGCTGGTAGGTGAGAATCGGCCAGTCTTCGTCGTATAAATTGAGTTCCGGCGTTACCTCCAACAAACCCATGTTGGCATCCCAAAAGGCATCCAGCGTCCCGACATCCCGCCAATATGGCTGTTCACCAGTAACAGGATCACGGAAAGGATAGGCATAAATGGCTTCGTCTCTGATTATGGACGGAATAATGTCTTTCCCGAAATCGTGACCGGAAAGAGGATTGGCCGCATCCTTGTCCAGCTGTTCATAGAGAAAATCCGTATCGAACACGTAATTACCCATGGAAGCGAGCACTCGTCCATCAGACCCGGGAATCGGTTGTGGGTCAGCCGGCTTTTCATCGAACTTCAGTACCCGGTACTCCTCGTTTACGGTCATCACCCCGAATTGCCGGGCCTCTTCCACCGATACCTCTACGCAGGCGACTGTCATACGGGCCTTGTTGCGCACGTGATAAGTTAACAACTCACCGTAGTCCATCTTATAGACGTGATCACCCGACAGTATCAGTACATGTTTAGGCCTGAGAGATTTGATGATATCCAGGTTTTGATGAATGGCATCGGCAGTACCCGAGTACCAGCTGTCAGTGGTTCGCTGAGAGGCTGGGAGTACTTCAACGAATTCACCAAGTTCACTCTGAAACTGACTCCAGCCGCGCACCAGATGCCGAATCAGGGAATGGGCTTTGTACTGGGTCAACACGCTGATGTGCCGCACCCCGGAGTTGACACAGTTGGACAATGGAAAGTCAATGATCCGAAACTTACCACCGAAAAATGCTGCAGGCTTGGCTCGCCAGCGAGTTAATTCGTGGAGGCGTGAGCCCCGGCCTCCCGCCAGTACCAGAGCCAGAGTCTCTCGAGTCAATCGATTTACGTTGGGTTGATTATCTCGGATCATAGTCGAATCGCCACTTTCATGGGGTTGCTGCAGCCCTAACCTTAGTCTTGTATCTAACAGGTAGTCTCCGTGGAAACGACTCTCGAACGGAAGGCACAGCACCAACGCCTCAGCCTGAGCATCGAACTCGACAGAAACAGAATTTAGTTAACACGCTTATGATACCTCAAGCCGAATGCTACCGTATCCTCTTATTAGCACTAATTATGGTTATCAGTGCGTCTTCAAGCTTAGTTTCCCGATTCCAGTGTCATACAAGTGACAGATTCTGGAGGGAAACGGGATCCCGGAGAGCCAAAGCAATCAGCTGTTTGCTACGAGCCGGCAAGATAATCTTCTAAAGTCGACCCGGTTTCTGCCGATCTCCAATACAGCAAAAGGCTAGGTATCAGGAGCCTGTGTAAATAAGCAATTCATGGCATTGGCAGACACTGGCCGGGCGCGGGCTGATAGCGACAAGAAATCACGCTGTTTTTAGAGTTCCAAACACGCGCTGACCAACTCCAGAATGGTAGTAAACCGTAAAATCAGATTTTTGACCAGATAATGGATACACACCCTTACCCTGACGATTACTCGAAAGCTTCGGAATACCTGCGCATGGCATTGTCGCTGCTGTCAAGCCATAAAATCCCACCTTCACCGGTAAATTACCAACTTGGCTACGAATGCATAGCGGGTAGAAACGAAGCACTCAAATCAAACCTCGAGCAACTGCTGGAGCAACCTGCCCCCCCCAATGATGAAGATCTTTGGAACCTATATCGGCGTTTCTGTCTGCAGGATGAAAAAGCATTGGAAGTCATTCGCCAGGAGCTGCGAAATGTCATTCTGAATATCCAGGGAGATTTCAAAAAAACAGGTGGAGAACTGAACAGATACAGCAACACCCTGAATCGTTTTGCCAATATCCTTGAGCAACCGCTGTCAGAACAGGCAATGTCGCTGGAAGTTCAGAAGGTACTTGAAGACACCCGTGAAGTTAAACAAACTCACAACAACACCGAAGAACAGATAAGCTCTGTTTTGTCCGAGATGGAGTCCATGCGACAGGAGTTGCAAGAAGTCAAAACCGAATCCATGACCGACGGATTGACCGGAATATCCAATCGCCGGGCCCTGGATACGACATTAGAGAAATCCATTCTCGAAGCACGGGAGCAGAATCACACTTTTTGTATGCTGCTGGGAGATATCGACCACTTCAAACATTTTAACGATTCTCATGGCCATCTCGTCGGTGACAAAGTACTGCGATTCGTCGCTTCGACACTGACAAAATGCACCAAGGGTAACGACTTCGTCGCACGTTTCGGTGGTGAGGAGTTTGCTGTCATTCTGCCTAAAACCGATATGAACGGGGCCAGGGTGGTCGCAGAACACATCAGAAAAGCCATCTCCTCCGGTGACCTGAAGGACAGAAGGACAGGAAGCTCCTATGGACGAATCACCATATCCATCGGTGTTGCCCAGTTCTCTGCCGACGATTTACCCCATACCTTGTTGCAGCGCACCGACGATGCTCTGTATCGGGCCAAGCAAAGAGGCCGGAATCGAATCGAACGAGCTGCCTGATCAGCCATAGACCCGGAGGATGGGTGCTACCCGCACCCATCCTCCCCGCCCCCTCCTTCTACCGGGTCTGTTACACCGGCTACACACCTGCCCGAAGCTGTCTGCGCTATCCACGTCCGCGCGCCTGTTTATTGACAGGAATGGTAACTGCTCACCCCCCAGAGATTACCCTCCATAGATGGTCTGTGGAGGAAGTGCCGTTGGCAGGGATGCCAGAGCCAAGTCTACCGGGAGGTATTTACGACGTCTTCCTGAGCAGATCGCCCATGGGGGGCGAGTAGATACCAGGAATGTTTAAGAATTTGTTTCCAATCCACGCCATTGGGCTACAATACGTACGCAACTGAACCTGATCGGATGGCTCAGTCGATATCGGCGTGTGTTCAATGGGGACACCATCGGCCACTGGAGATGCCCGTGCGCATTGGTAGAATCAAACCGGTGTTTTCCAGTTACCTCCCCCCTGAGACACCAGCCTCGCTGTGGCAACTCCGCACCAGACAGATCCATTAACATGTTAGACAAAGAGCAATCCTCCGAACCATTCAGTACCTTGTTTTCCACCGAGCACGGGGGAATCTGGCTGGTTGCCGTGATCGGGCTGGGCCTCTCTCTTGCGGCGCTGCTGCTGATCCAGCAGCAGCTCGAAGCTCATAAGATGCTGGATTTCGAGTGGGTGGCACATAACAGAATTCGGGCGCTCGATCATGGTATCGACAATAGCCTGCGGGCGATGCTGTCGATGCGGGACCTCTACGCTGCATCCGAAAAAGTTAATCCCGATGAGTTCCAGGTTTTTGCCCAGCCCCTGTTACAGCGACATCCTGGAATCCAGGCACTCCTATGGGTACCAAGGATCACCGATCCAGAACGCGACGAGTTTGAGCGCTCCCAGTCCAATGAAGACCAGGACTTTGGAATCCAGGAAGCTGGACCACACTTCGATCTGGTACCAGCCATCAATCGCGAGGAGTACCTGCCGGTCAGCTATGTAGCACCCGCAACCAACAGGGATTTTGCGGTCGGATTCGATCTGGCTTCAAATCCGACGTTTGCCTCTCTGCTGGCTCGCTCCCGGGAAAGCGGCCATGCTGCTGCCAGCAAACGCATAGGGTTTCCTGGCAAAAATGGCGGTATAGAATACGGATTCCTGGTAAGTCTGCCCATTTTTCGTCACCGCCCTCCCATCGAAGCCCTGCAGGAGCAGGATGATCAGCTGCAGGGGTTTGTAATCGGTCTCTTCCGGCTCAGTGGTCTGGCCCGGGCAGCTATCGCGATACTGGAACCCAGAGGGGTGGAAGTCCTGCTTTTGGATGAAACAGCGGCGGCCGATCAACAATTCCTGCATTTCTATGCCAGCCGACTCTCACCACGCATTATCGAAGCCTCAAATTATTCCGACTGGATGAGTGACGAGGATGAACCCCGGGTGGCAGAACGGATAAAAGTGGCTGACAGGGAATGGTCCATCGTATGCGGGCGTACCAACCATTTTCGCAGTGCCGAGGCATTTGATCAGGGACCCTGGGTCGCACTGCTCGGTGGACTGCTTTTCACGCTGTTACTGTCGGTCTATCTGGTCCGCATCCGGGAAAATATTCTGGAGCGCATCACCATGGAACAGCAACTCATGGAGCGTGAGGAGTTGTTCCGCCAGATGACAGAAACCGTGGATGAAGTATTCTGGGCCACCAGTGCCGATGGTCGTGAACTCATTTATCTCAGCCCGGCTTATCAACAGATCGTCGGATTGTCGGAGCAGGGAGAGGGTATTTCGCTGCTGGACGTAGTCTATTCAGAGGACCGGCAACGCTTTCTGGGTGGCCTGCGCAGAATCGAACGGGGAAATGCCGGAGTGGAAGTGATACATCGGCTGCAGACAGTAAATAGGTCGCTGCGCTGGATCCGTACCCGTGGCTTCCCTGTGAGAAACAAAGAAGGGGAGGTTTACCGGCTGGTAGGCTACTCCGAGGATATCACCGAGCGAAAAGCGGCCGACGAGGCGTTGCGCGAATCGGAGGCCATTCTGCGGGATCTGTTTCAACAGTCGCCGGATATTATCATGACCGTGGACAAGCGGGGAAAGATACTGCTGATGAACCGCTCGATCCTGGAACTGCCAGCCGACCGGGCCATCGGCAGAAACTCACTGGCATTGATGCCATCGGATTTTCGAAAATGGTATCGCCGGGCTCTCAAAGCTGTCTTCCAGGACACCGTCAGCAAACAGTTCCAGTATTCCACCGATGACGGTGTGTATTGGGAAGGTCGCATCGTGCCCATTCATTCGGAGGGACCAGTCATTGCTGCCATGGTTATCGCCACCGATGTTACCGAAAAAAGGAACTTGGAAACCCAGTCTTTGCGGAATGCCCGCCTGGCCTCTATCGGCGTACTGGCAGCCGGTGTGGCCCATGAAATCAACAACCCGAACAACGCGATCCAGTTCAACGCCTCCATGGTTACCCGGGCCTGGAGGGATATCACCCCCATACTCAACGAGTATTACGAGGAGAATGGAGATTTTGCCCTGGGGGGACTCGCCTTTTCCGAGACCCAGGACACACTACCGCAGCTGCTGACGGAAATCACACGCAACACCCAGCGTATCAAGCGAATTGTCGGAAACCTCAAACACATGGCCAGACAGGATGCCGGAGAATTATCCGAGTCTGTGGATATCCAGCAGGTCCTCGAGTCATCGGTGATGCTGCTGCACAATCAGATACAGAAGCATACGGATGTCTGTTCTCTGAATGTTCAGGATGACCTGCCAATGGTCAAGGGGAATTCTCAACAACTGGAGCAGGTGTTCATCAATGTTTTACTGAACGCATTGCAATCGCTGCCCAACAGAAAAAAGGGCGTATTCGTCACTGCTTTTTTCAATCCCGATACCCAGACCTTGTCGATACAGGTCAGAGACGAAGGCCAAGGAGTATCGGAACGTAATATCGGCAGACTTTCCGAACCCTTCTTCACCACACGCACCGATACCGGCGGCACCGGACTGGGGCTTTCCATATCCCGTTCGATAATCGAAAAGCACAAAGGGAATCTGACGTTCAAATCTGAACTGGGTATAGGTACCCTGGTCACAATATGCCTTCCCGCCACATCCCTTTCCTGAGGAACCAGAACCCATGGGACGACAGCAGACTTCTCAATATCCGGTAGTCCTGGTAGACGACGAATCCACTGTGCTGTTCAGCTCCAAGATGCTGCTGACCAGCGCGGGAATCCGCAATCTGGAGACGGTTGAGGACAGCCGTGAGTTGTTGCCGCTTCTGGCTCGCCAGGAAGCCGCTGTAGTGGTGCTGGACCTGTTCATGCCTTACATTTCCGGCACCCAGCTCCTGCCGGAGATCGTGCGGGACTACCCCGATATCCCGGTGATTGTCATGACAGCCACCCAGGACGTGGAAAGCGCTGTTTCCTGCATGAAGGAAGGGGCCTTCGACTATCTGGTTAAACCGGTGGAGGAGAGTCGTTTTATTTCCAGTGTGAAACGTGCACTGGAGCTGCGGTCGTTGCGTCAGCAGGTGGGAGCGCTCAAACGTTACCTCATGTCCGACCACCTGGAACATGATGAGACTTTTGCCTCTATTATCACTGTCAGCCGCAAAATGCGCAGCCTGTTTCAGTACATCGAAGCCATCGCCGGCTCTGGAGAGCCGGTGTTGATCACCGGGGAAACCGGTACCGGAAAGGAACTACTGGCTGAAGCGGTTCATCGACTCAGTGGCCGCACTGGAGCATTCATGCCGGTGAACGTAGCGGGTCTGGATGACACGCTTTTTTCGGACACCCTGTTCGGGCACAAGCGCGGTGCTTTCTCCGGTGCAGACAGTGCCCGGGAAGGCATGGTATCCAAAGCAGCCGGCGGCACCCTATTTCTGGATGAAATCGGCGACCTGAAACCTGCTTCCCAGGTAAAACTACTGCGCCTGCTCCAGGAACAGCAATACTACCCTCTGGGCTCGGATATGGCCAAAGTCAGCGACGTAAGGATTCTGTGTGCGACACACCATGATCTGCACAACCGGATGGCAGAAGAGACCTTCAGATCCGATCTTTTTTTCAGGCTTTCGGTGCACCAGGTGGAGGTTCCGGCACTGCGACAACGTAAGGAGGATATTCCGGTACTGGTTGGATATTTTATCGATCAGGCAGCAGAATCCCTTGGGAAAAAGACACCGGAAGCACCACCAGAGCTTCTCAACCTGCTTTCAAATCACCACTTTCCGGGTAACATCAGGGAGTTGAGGGCACTGGTCTACGATGGGGTGGCGCGCCATCAGTCAGGCGGTGTCCTGTCAATGAAAAGCTTTCGCAAAGCCATTACAACCAAGCAGACGGTTGCGGCCAACCTGACCCAGGGTGCGGCAAAGGAGGAACCCGGCACGGACGGGCGTTTTCTGACATTGAAAGAGGCGGAACAGGCACACATCGATCTTGCACTGCAACGCTCCAACGGTAACCAGGGTATCGCGGCCACCCTGCTCGGTATCTCCAGACCAGCACTCAACAGACGCCTGGCGAGATCCAAGGGTGGGAAAAAGAAATAGGGATGTAACTTTCCGAACTGTTACCAATACCGACACTGATATCATAACTCATTGATATCAAATCATAATTGCGTTTAACCCATCAATACACCAAACTGCTTTGTGCATTTGGTTACACCCACCCAGCTCTAATACAAGCGACCGCTCTACTCTATCTATCTGATAACCCTCATAAAACTATTTCCGAACAGCTGGCATCATTCCTGCATTACCTAAGATTATTATCTATTTATACCCCGTAGGCTGACGGGATTCTGAGGAATGACCACAATGGCACTGCACGAACGATATAAGGGTGAGTTGAGATCAGCGGCAGTCATGCGTGAACTCGATAAAGCAAAACATGATATGGGCTACAAAGGTATTGGTCTGGTGATGCGGATCACATTGGTCATTCTTTTTATGTATCTGGTTCTGATGGCATCGGAGCTGTTCGGAACCACTGGCACGATCCTCGTCAGCATTCTCTTCCTGACCGTCTACTTCATACCTGTTATAGCACAGAAAATCATGACTAAAATGAGAGT
>JAAELC010000574.1 GCA_024227135.1 Gammaproteobacteria bacterium | reverse complement strand
GGACATCAGTGGATTTTTCGATAACATTGACTGGGGCTGGTTGCGAACATTCATCCAGCAACGGATCAATGATGGTGGACTGCTTCGCCTGATCGGGAAGTGGTTGAATGCGGGTGTGATGGAGGGAGATCAGATCACCTACAGTGACAGGGGTACACCCCAGGGCAAACGCACCAAATCTCAAGCTGATAACAACAGATTTACTCGATAGTCGTCATCCCAGCCGGCTTTGAGTCTTTTGTTTTTCACGCCAAGTTTTGTAAGCTTATCTTGTTTGAGCAGGTTAATCGCAAAGTGTCTCATCACCGCAAAGTTTTCTGCCGAATGCTCCTTTCTGATTCTTGACTCGTCTTCTCGGAAGCCCATGTCTAATCGCCAGTGCAGCTTGTTTTCAATACCCCAATGATCCCGAACAGATTTGCCAAAAAGCTGTGCGTTATTTTCTATTGAGCCAATATAGTATCTGTACTCAATGGTGGTCGTATCGTTCAACGTGCGCTCACATTCTACCATCCCTATGATATTCAGACCTTCCCATCGTTTCTTGTGCCCAAATGAATCATCACATTTGATCGTCCAATGACGGCGGGTCTCCGCACGGTTTCTCGACCGTTCTGAGGTTTCGAAATAATCTACTGAAGAGTCCTTGTATCCAACGCTATCTGCTTCTTCAAATACCGCCGCTACTGCTTCATGCAAGCCGCTTTGGTTTCCCTTCAATGCCAACACATAATCCCCATTCTTTTCAATAATCTGCTTGGCTATGGCTGTCTGGCAGCCCATCGCATCAATGGTCACGATACAACCCTTAATATCCAGCAGCCTGAGTAATTCCGGAATCGCTGTGATCTCATTGGACTTCTCATCTGTTTTGACCTGACCCAAGACTAAACTGTTTTCGGCGCCCCAGGCGCTGACCATATGAATTGCTTTCTTTCCAATGCCACGATCATGTGATCGCCGAAGCGTTTTTCCATCAATCGCAATAACACCCTCAATCGTACCGGCAACATCCCGTACCCATTCTATAAAGCATTCCTGAAAATCTGAAGGCGAGATCCGTGCAAACACCCGTCGAAAGGTATCATGGGAAGGAATACCGGAAGGCAATTGGAGAAACCGACGGAACCACTCCTGCTTTGCTTTTCCAAAACCTTCAATGCTATTCCAGTCGTCCGCGCCACAGAGAATAGCTGTGATCGCGAGGACGATGATATCCACCAACAGGTGGTTACATCTTCCGGTTACCCGGGGATCTGCAATGATGCTTATGTGTTCGATTAAGGATTTGGTATTTGTCGGATCATCACTCATGATAGGCCCTGATGAAGTGTGAGTACTGCACTTCATCTTGAATCTCGGGCTTCTAAATGTCCAGCAGTTTTTTTATTCTATATAAATCAATAACTTTTGGTGCGTTTGCCCTGGGGTGATGCCGGTGGTATGTTAGGGGCATCTGGTGCCATTGCCGGTTTGATGGGACTTTACACGGTTCTTTACGGTAAACGTAAGGTCCGTTTTTTTTACTGGTTCTTTGTATTCTTCGACTACGTAAAAAAGCCCGCCATCATTCTGCTGCCACTATGGCTGGGATGGGAACTGATTCAGTTTTTCTTTGGTGGCTATGGTGTGGCGTATGAGGCCCATATCGGTGGCATCATCGGTGGCGTGCTGCTTGGGCTTGGCATTCTCAAGCTGGGTTGGGAGAACAGAGATTTTCTGGATGAAGAGACCAGGCGCGATCACGACCGTGATCTCTTCAGTGAAGCGATGGATGATCTGAAGGAACTGCGAGTGGATGCCGCCCGCCAGAAACTGAAACAGTTGCTCCCTCAGCACGGCAGGGATCTGGAACTGTTGAAACGCTACTACAATACTTGCAAGTTGCAGCCTGAACACCCGGACTTTCACGACGCGGCACGCCGGGTCCTGCTGCATACAGATCAGGGAACCGAGCAAAACACGCTGATCAGGGATACCTTTCGTGACTATGCACGCACTGCAAAAGGAAAGATTCGGCTTTCACAGTCCGAAAGAGAGACACTCACCATAAGACTTGCCAACTGGGGCTATTTACAGGAAGCCGGGCTACTCGCCAATGCGCTGCTCAAACAGGCCAACCCCTCACCGGAATCAGCAGAAGCCATACTGGCACTGGGTCATGCCTGTTCCGTGCAAGGCAATCCCAGCAACGCAAAACACTACCTGCTCCAGATAATCCAGCGTTTTCCTTCATCCCGGGAGGCAGTAACAGCCAGAGACCTGCTGAAGAGTCTTGATCCCCAAGCCCGGTAAACCTGCAACATGGCTGAAGTGATGCGTCTCTCAGTCAGCCGGTTATCGGGTCATCTCCCCGCCTCCCCTGACCGGTGCACCGTTGTACCCCCTGGAGAAAATGGGTAAAAAACCGGCCATAGACTGGCTGGCGCTCAACCTGCGCCTATGCTCTCCAGCGTTCTGACATAGTGACTGATTTCCGGTTGCAACGGGTGGTCCGGGTATTTTTTCAACAACGAACGCAGGATACCCAGCGCTTTTTTATCCTCACCCATATGATCTGTGAGAATTTTCGCAACCAGAAAGTAGTTGCGGGGAATATCCGGATGACTGGGAAAACGTTTAGCAAACCCATTGGTCAGTTGGATAGCCAGGCTATGCCGTCCCTTCAATTCGGCGTGTTCAGCCAGGGTACCGATGTATTTGGGGTTTGAAAGTGCGAAAGCCGGATCACACTGATAGCACTCCGCTACCAGATCCACTGCCTGATAAGGTTGGTCCAGTGCTTCCAGCAACACTGGCAGATATTGCCTGGCATGGTTGAGTTGCCCTGCTTTATCCCCTTTCAAGCGCAACAGCTTACGATAGTGCTCGTGTAGCTCCCTCGTACCACCCTGCCCCCTGATGGTACGCCCTACTTTTTCTATTGCATCCGGCAATTTTCCATCCTGCACCAATGCTTGTGTCTCAGCGATCAACTGAGCATCCGGCGACGCCGCCCGCACACTGGATCGCTCTTCCGGCCCATTGACTTCGACACCCAGCACTTCGTGGTACTGATAGATCATGTACCCCATCAGGTGAAACATGGCCACCATAAAATAGAATTCGACAAAATAGAAAACCGGCCCCATGAACAACTGGGCCACCGGACTGGCCGGAGTGATGAACGCCTCCAATGTGAACATGCTGATAACCATAAGAAACAGAAACAGAACCACCAACAGATAGGGAAAACCTATTCGGTGCATCAGCGATACCCAGATGAGGGGGTTCAATGAACTGGCCAGGCTCTGGGTCATGGCAAGGGTAATAATTGCGGCCGGAAAAGAGACCAGGAAAAACAGCGCCAGCATCCCGGCAAGGAACAAAGACTGGGTAAACCAAAGCACGCCCCATACCAGCAGTATCATACCCAACATAAGAAAAAACTGCTGTATGCCTATGGAATCGGTACCTGCCATATTGCGGGATTCAGGGGGATCCAGATTTCCTTCAGCGGTATGCACCAGTACTTCGTAGGAGTACTTGTAGGCTGCCAGCCACAACAGCAACGATACGACCCAGCCAATTGCGGGAAGATTGGCAAGCAACTGCAACAAAGAAAACCCGGCCATCACGATCAGCACCGAGCTTTGAGCCGGATAGGAAAAAAATCTCGGAATACGTAACCAGAACGGTTCAATAGAACCGTTGTCGCTAATCAGTTCGGAATTCATATTGGAGTCCTCTTCCCTGACCCAGGTTAACGGTACTCTGAGTCGAATGAATCCATCGGCTGCACTGTCTGGTGCTCCTTTCCCTGCCCACGAACTATCCCTTGAAAATGCCACCGGGTCGCTGCATACGTCACCATCACGTTGAAGAAATACTCCATGTTGTCAATGATAAGAATGTCTGAGCCATGTATCTCCGATATTATCAGTAACGGCTGCTGGGTGCCGCCTCTGTAGCCTGGAAAGCAAAAAGACGCTCTGTATAATCCAGAACAGCCCGAAACGGCGTTTTTCCCAAAGCCCCGAACAACCGATGGCTGGTAAGTCTGCTCTGACTTAATCCAGGGGATGAGACACCACAAAGGAAACGTGTCAGCAAACGGGGACTTACCAAAACAGGCAATTGTTCCTTTGATAGAGATCGGCAGCCAGACCTTCCAGGGAATCTGGTTCCCGACATCGTTGATACCGATGCTGTACACCGGAAACTTTCACCTCAAGCATCTGTTGTTCCCCCAGCCAGTCCAGTGCCCTGACAACCCGGTTAAGTTCCGTGCCCAGCTGCTTCGCAGCAGAGGTGGGGTCCAGACTGAACCAGGTCCTGCCTTTGACACCACAGCGAAAAAGCCCTGCAAGAAATTCCCGTCTCGCTCCCTTGAAACCGGAGAGAATCTCCGTTGAACTGTGAAGCGGCTTGAATTTATAGTCTGCATAGAAAGGGGTTCCCCCTTGTAGATATCCTTCCAGTTCAAGGTAGGTCAACAAGGTGCGCAAAACCAATGGTCGAATATCATGCTGTGCCGAGAGTTGGTAGAGGCTGACATCGAACTCGTCACCGAGAGAGAAAAGCGCCTGTACAAGACTATTAGCCGCCGTAGCGTCCGGAGTGTCACCATAAACGAAATTTTCCAACACATTCAGATCTTCGGAGCAAACCAGCATTGACAGATCGAAGTTTCACCATCCCGACCGGCCCGCCCGATTTCCTGAGAATAATTCTCCAGACTTTTGGGTAGATTGTAGTGGTAGACGGCCCGGATACCGGCCTTATCCACTCCCATTCCAAAAGCAATGGTGGTGACGACGATGGCATCATCCGCTCCCATGAACCATTCCTGCACCTGATTTCGCAGGTCCGTTTTCATTCCAGCGTGATAAGCACGGGCTGGCAAGCCGGCATCGGCCAAAGTCCGGGCGACGGATTCCGCTGTTTTCTGCTGGGTGACATAGACAATTGAAGGGCCATCCGGGTTTTTCCTGATCGATGAAAGCAGGGCCTGATCCCGATCTTCCGGAATCACCGGGGTGATTCGCAAGTCCAATGCATCGATCTGGTCCTTCATCAAAGCGATCAATGGAGAGACCACGAGGGTAACTCCCGGCAGCAGCAGTGCCGGGAGTTGATAACAAAGGGATTTACCACCACCGGTGGGAAACACGGCGGCGGCGGATTGACCATTCAACAGCTGTTGCATTACTTCCTGTTGCCCCGGCAACAACTGGGAATAACCGAAATACTGCCGCAGTGCGTTGTGAATACTGTCTTGCATTTTGACCTCCTGTCAAAAAGAGTACATCCCTGTTCGATGTTTAAGCAATCTTCCCGCTGATAGCTTATTCTGGCTTGCCAGCCGCGAGATTCAACCCTCCGAACAGCTCAAATAGCTCCGGTACGAGATTACCGAACTCCAACGTCATCAGAGTAAAATCCGCATCAAGCCGATCGGCTGCATCATCAGTCTCAATCTGATCGGCCTCTTCCTTCAGAATATCGAGAAATTTCAACCGCCTGACGGACAGGTCTTCAGTCAGCAGAAAACTGAGCCGATCATTCCATTGAAGTGCTATCCTGACCACTTGTTTCCCCGCTTTCAAATGACCCTGTATTTCCTCTCCCTCCAGATCCTGTCGTCGACACCGCACTATTCCGCCTTCCTCCAACGGATCTCTAAGCTCACATTCATCCTGCACCATAAACCCACCGCTGAGTCCATTGCTGTCAAGCCAGCTTGTCATCACTTCCACCGGGGGGTTGATGGGTTCGACGGGCCTCGTGGAAAGGGTGCCGAGAGTCTCCCTGAGCAGGCTGATCAAGTCTTCTGCCCGCCGAGCGCTCGCCGTATCAACGAATATCAGTTGATGCTGGGTATCAATGTAGGCGAATGTGGTTGAAGACTTGACCAGCGCATTGGGCAATAACTCAAGAACAATGTTGTCTCGTATCTCGTCACGCTCGCGACGCCGTACCTTTCTGGCCTCTGCATCCTCGATAGCCTCCGCTTTCTCAGTCACCAGATCCCGAATAACCGAAGGTGGCAGAACCTTTTCCTCCCGCCTGGTACAGATCATAATGCATCCACCCGCACCATGGGTCAGCAGGCTGCCATGCCGCCCCAGAGGGCGACCCCATCCCTCGGTGAAAAGCTCCAGTCGACCACAGTCTCTGGAGGCTCGCTCCGATAATCGCTCATGCAGCGTTTCCGGATTGAACTCGAACTTTTCCATGAGACGATAGATCTGCAGATTTTTGAACCACATGTGCTGACTCCGGCGAAAAAGTCGGCATTATGACCAATCCATGAACGCCATGCCAGCCGCATCCGTCAACAATCGGATTTTCACCTTGTATCGGTGTGAATATTCATCTGCCCATTCTCACCGGGAGTCGGCGAGGCCCCCAGTGACCGGGTTCCGGATCAAAGTGCCCGGCGCAGGCTGCCCCGCAGAACCGGCAGTCTCCCTGGGGAGTCAGGTTCCACTCGCTCAGCTGGTACCAGTCCCGGGCTATTAACAGCTGACCACAGTCCGGGCACCATGTGCTGCCACCCCTGCTGTCATGGACATTGCCGGTGTAGGCGAAGCGTACTCCGTTTTTCAACGCAATATCTCTTGCCCGGTACAAAGACTCGGGTGGCGTTGGCGGCACATCCTTCATTTTCCAATCTGGATGGAACGCCGTGAAGTGCATGGGAACACTTGACCCCAGGTGCTTTACAACCCAATGAGTCATTGCATTCAATTCCGCCTCAGAATCGTTTTTCCCCGGGATCAAAAGGGTGGTGAGTTCAAACCAGACATCGGTATGGTGTGCCAGGTAAATCAAGGTATCCAATACCGGCTGCAGGTGAGCACCGGTCAGTTTGTGATAGAAGCCATCACTGAAGGCTTTAAGATCCACATTGGCAGCATCCATGTGGCTGAAAAACAGCTCCCTTGGCCCGGGGGAGATATATCCAGCGGTAACCGCCACTGTTTTTATTCCCTGCTCGTGACAGGCTATCGCGGTATCCACCGCATACTCGAGAAAAATCACCGGATCGTTGTAGGTAAAGGCGACACTTCGACATTGCAGTTCTGCCGCTGTACTGGCGATCCGGCCCGGGGATGCGAAATCGGCCAGGGTATCCATTTCCCGGGATTTGCTCATGTCCCAGTTCTGGCAGAAACGACAGGCCAGATTGCACCCTGCCGTACCAAAGGAAAGAACAGGGGTACCCGGAAGAAAGTGGTTCAGTGGTTTTTTTTCGATGGGATCGACACAAAACCCGCTGGAACGGCCATAGGTAGTCAGAACGATGGTCCCATTGTGACAGGCCCGGACAAAACAGAGCCCCTGCTGGCCCTCTTTGAGCTGACACGCCCTGGGACAAAGATCACACTGAGTGCGACCATCTTCCAGAGGATGCCAGTATTTCGTGGGATAATGGTTCATATCGCTACATTCACCCGAAAACGCCCTGAGTACCCTGTCAACGGGCAGGACCGCACCGTAAGGAAACCTGAATAGGTCTGGAAGATCTAAGGTACAAGAACCTGCTGTCATTCTAACGCCTGTAAGTCGTTGAAACGACAGCAACTGAAAACCGTATTTTTCAAGTACCGTACCCTGATAAGCCCAGGGTGGACTTCATCAGGGCCTTCCTGAACCGTAGGCTACCTCAGAAACTGTCATCGCTGGAAAAATCAATCCCTATAGTGACTGCCCACCCCACAGAGATTACCACCCACCGGTAAGCAGATATGCCGTTTATCAACCAGTTGCCGCCTGGCGTTCGATAGCAACCGGTGCTAACCGGGCCGATCATCGATCAGAAGCGTCTGAAGGAGATTGTGCTTTGATCTGGGGGGCTTTCGGCTCCCCCCTGTTCGCTGATCATTTATTGCCGCCGCTGACGGGTGTTTCCTGGATCAGATGCACATCGCATTGCGGGAAAGGTATCGAAATACCCTGTTTATCGAAGCGTTCCTTCATGCTGCGGGTCAGCTCCCAGTAGACGTCCCAGTAGTCTTCTGTCCGTACCCAGGGACGGCACACGAAATTGACGGATGAGTCGGCAAGCTCGTGAACCTTGATGACGGGTGCTCGATCCTTCATGATCTTATCGTGCTCGCCAACGACCTGTTCCATGATCCGCTGTGCCTTGTCCATATCGTCATCGCAGGCAATACCAAAAACCAGGTCCACGCGCCGGGTGCTCGTTCCCGTCACGTTGATAATGGAACTGCCCCAAACATTGTTGTTCGGGATGATAACGGCTTTGTTGTCCGGTGTGCGCACCTTTATGGAGAGCAGGTTCATGGACTCTACCTTGCCCAGAATCCCGGCCACTTCGACCACATCACCCACATCGAACGGTCGAAACATCAGGACCAGGATGCCGCTGGCAAAGTTGCCAAGGGAATCCTGCAGGGCAAAGGCGATCACAAAGCCGGCGGCACCGATGATAGCCAGCAGGGGGCCGACATTGACCTCCAGGGCTGACAGCCCGATCAAGATACCGACGATCAACACAACCCTGCGCACCGTAACGACCATAAAGTCGGATAAAAGCTTGGATGCCTGACGGGAACGTGCCAGGACTTTGCCGGCTCCGCGCGCAGCCAGGCGTGAAAGAAATACCGATATCAGCAGGATTGCTAGGAACAGCCCGAGGTTCTGCAGCCAGCGAAGACCGCCTTCATCGGACGTGAGCCAGCCGGTGATCGTCGCCCAGGTTGCCTCGGCATCGGATACGTCAACCTTGATCCCTGACACCACCTGTATATATTGTCGATACTGCTCGATCTCTTCCGGCGCACCACCCTTCTTTTAATAGGCCTGGATGACCAGATTGATGTGATCGATCAACGTCGTCTGCTGCGCCCTCAGTTCTGTAAGGTAATCCAGCAGTTCCTCACGTGTCTGCTCTTTTTCCTCGACCGCCTCCTGCAGTTTCTTTTGTCTGGAATCCGTCTGCTTCGTCCCTTCGCTCTCTTCGGCGTTTTCCTTTTCAACAGCGGATTCCTCCGCTTCCTCGCGCCTTTTTTCCTCTGCTTTTATTGCTGCAATCGCCTCTACCTCTTTCGCGTACTTGTCAGCAGCAGTTCGCTCAACGGTTTTCAGTGCCGCTTCAGTGGCCTTGTCGGCCACCTTCTCTGCCTCCTTGAGCTCTTCTCTTGCTTCGGCGGCAGCCTTGTCATCTTCTTCTATTGCCGCGTCCAGTGTTTCCTTCGCCTCTTCCACATCGCTGAGCGCGTCTTTGATATCCTCGGCCTTGGAGAGTTCCTCCTTGTCTGTACTTCACCGCGATCTCTGCGGTGCTGATCACCGTGGCCTTGGCTTGCAGCAGTTTGAGCCAGGCCTCCGCTTCCACCTTGAGTTCCTCGCGCGTAAGCGGAGTCAGCCGCAGGCTGAGTTCATCCAGACGGATATCGGGATCGGCTGCGGTAACCGCCTCAGGCGAGCCTGATCCGGCAGCCAGGTTGACTGCGGAAAAACCTGCCGTAATCATGAATACAATAAAAAACCAGGTTATCTTCCTTCCCATAAATTTTCTCCCATGATCCTCTTGAAAAACGCCAAAACAGGTCATTCCCGCGAAACTTGTGCCGGACTTGACCCGGTAGCGGGAATCTGTGAAATCAATCGGCTACAGATCAAGAACATGGATTTCAGCTTAAAGCATGCCGGAATGACGAGGTCTTGCAAGAGCTTCCTGTGTATCGATGAATAACAGCAGGAACGATTCGCTATTCCGCAGGAATAGCAGGGGGTTACTCTTTTTCAGGTGTCTACTTACACCATCCGTAAAATCGATACGGTAGCCTCATCCAGTTGAACATTTTTGTACTCAACCGGCAATGGGTATTCAACTTGAAAACCAAGTCCCATCAAGGAGAATTCATGGGCCAGGCATTGTTCACAAGTGGATTCTGACAGGCCTGGAGCAGGCGTTTTGTGAACATCTATGGCGGCGTGTAGGTAGCATAAACACTCCTTTTCCCAAAGTCGAAAGGTATCGAAGACCCCGAAATAGTGCTTGACGGCACCCTGGAACCTCGTTGGAACCGCGTAATCTCGGCGATTTCAAGTTTCTGTAGAGGCTTTTCACAGGAAGAAAACGAATTTCGGGGTAGCAAACAAATTAGCAGCCTGGGCAACAACTCGCCACACATAGGTACGTTTATTTGGAGCGGTATTGCACCATGCACACTTGGCAAAAATATGGTGCCTCTCTTGATAGCTATCTATTATTGATATATATTCTGGTACATATTTTTTAATCTGGAGTAGAACCGTGACCCAGACCGCCAAACTCTTTACCACCGGCCGGAGCCAGGCCGTGCGATTACCCAAGGCCTTCCGCTTTGAAGGCAGGGAAGTTTTCATTCGCAAAGAAGGGAACCGCGTGATTCTGTCAGAAAAACCAGAGTCTTGGGACGATTTCTTTGCTTCGCCGGCACGCGTGACGGAAGACTTCATGGCCGAGCGTGTTGACCTGCCCCCGCAAAAGCGGGAGCTGTTTGGATGAAACGCTATATGCTGGATACGGATATGTGCAGCTACATCATCAAGGAGCACCCAGAGAGTGTGCGACAGCGCTTCCAGAAACTCGCCATGGAGCAGCTGTGCGTTTCTGTCGTCACCTATGCCGAGCTAATTTACGGTATCGAACGTTCCAGTTCCAAGCGGATCAACCGCCCTATCATCGAGGACTTTGTACGGCATTTAGACGTGATGGAGTGGGGTACCGAGGCCGCGGACCAATATGGGGTGATTCGCACCGAATTAGAGGCTGCCGGCACCCCGATCGGCGCGATGGATATGATGATTGCCGCGCATGCGAAAAGCATTAAGGCTGTACTGGTCACCAACAATCAAAAGCACTTTACGAAGGTAAACGGCAGCCCTGAAGCATGACCGCCAAAGGCCGGTCCTAGCAAGGGCCTGCGTCCGAAGTAAAAAAGAGCTTTCGCAAAAGAACGGTAGACAACACAGATCGACTTTGG
>JAAELC010000573.1 GCA_024227135.1 Gammaproteobacteria bacterium | reverse complement strand
CAGTCAGCTAGAAAATAAGTGATGATATCCATCTCCTTGTGCGGGATGCCGATAATATCAATGCTTCTTTCTCCAATCAGGTAAAAAATAACATGCTGACCCTGCGGGAAACTGTAATAGCACTCGGCCACATCCGTGCGGTGTTTACCCAATTGTTGATTTTCGGCTAACCAGCCAAAGCGTTTCTCGAGTGCTTTCAGGTAAGTATTACGTTGGCGTTTACCCCATTGCTGCTCTGTGTATCGGCCGATGTTTTTCAAGTCATCCTGAGCCCTCGGGGTGACCCTGAATCCGGGCATCAGGCTTCGTTATCCAGATCGTTGATGAGGGTGTCCATTGTGAAATTATCAATGAATTCACTGGCTCTGGCCTGTTCAGCGCCCTGTGCCAAATGACTTCGTAAAGCGTCAAGTTTACTTTTGCGCTCTTCCATTGCGCGTAGGGCATCCCGGACAACTTCACTGGCGGAGCCGTAACGCCCACTGGCAATCTCATTTTTTATGTAAACTTCCCAGTGCTCACCCAAGCTTAAACTTGTCGTTGCCATATCATCCTCCGAATATTCAAAATTAACAAATATGAATATAGATCAAGCTGGGAAGAGAGGCAATTGGCGTTTGATCCGTCAGTTTTTCAAGCAATTCGCAACTATTTCCGAGCATAGTATTATTCATGGCATTACCACCTGCACCAATAAATAAATCATTGATATTTAATCGAATAAATGGCTCGTGTACAATCGAGTCGGGGTGAACGGTACTGGCAGGCAATGTCTGGTGCTGGCTGGCATCTGCAGGCACTAAAGAGATAAGCGCTATTTACATAAGTGATGCACTCACAGTTGCACGTCACCCAGTGGAAGCAGATCATCATCGATATCGGGGAAGGGCTCAGGCAAGGGATCCAGTTTGGCGAGCAGAGCCAGCAACTTTCCTTTACGGATCGGCTCCACGAGCAGGTGGTCACCTTCCTTGTGGATGATTGCTTCCTTCATTTACTCACTATCTTGATTTGCCGACGCTTTTCCTGATTATTGCGTTGGGAGCTATCAAACCAGATTCCTGGGAGATGTTTGTATATGGATCAGTTATTACAGTTCTGTAGAGGTGCGATTCTATCAGACAGGCAGTGTCAGATAATTTTCAGCCATGTGGACCGAGCAGTTCCGTATAGCAATAGCGCTGATTGGAATTGATATGGAATTAGGTTTTCGAGAAGCAAAAGAAAGTGATATTGCGAAATTTGTAAATTTGCTTGCTGATGACGAGTTAGGTGCTTAAAGAGAAGACCTTTCTCTACCACTAAATCAACGCTACATAGATGCTTTTCATTGTATCGCTAAAGATCCAAACAATGAGCTAACGGTTGTTGAATCCGGAGGCAGCCTGGTTGGAATGCTGCAATTGACATTTCTCCCGTATCTAGCTCACACGGGTTCATGGCGATGCCTGATAGAAGGTGTGCGAATTGCCAGAACTCATCGAGGAAAAGGTTATTGAAAAATGGGTATCGCTTTTCAACCGGGCAGACGCGGACTGGCGTGGCAGGGGTAAGGATGAGTGAATCGCACCCTATCGTTTGAAACAGGGATCGCCACAGGTGAGGTGATCAGGGGCTTGCTACCCTGAATTCGATACGGTCGTTGGTCTGCAACGCGATATCTTCACAGCTGCATCGGGGAACAAATTTACCGTTTCGTTCTACCGAAACCGGAGTGTAGCCGACACCCAGGTCCAGAAGCAGATCGGCGATGCGCCAGCCGCCCGGTACCTCGTATGCCTCACCATTGACCGTGATCAGGGTCATGAGGTTGTCTCCGGGCCCGCTGTTATTGCCGCCGCCCGGGCCACCTTGTCGGCCCGATAGGAGGAGCGCACGAGCGGACCGGAGGCTGCCTCCGCAAACCCCATCTCCAGCGCGATCGAACCCAGGGATTCGAATTCCTTGGGGCTGACGTAGCGCTCGACAGGCAGATGATCACGGCTGGGTCGCAGATATAGTCCCAATGTCAGGATGGAGCAACCGTGCTTGCGCAGATCGTGCATCAGGGCGACGATCTCTTCCTCACGCTCGCCCAGTCCGAGCATCACTCCGGATTTGGTTGGCACGTCCGGCATTCGCTGCCGCGCCGCGGCCAGAAGTTCCAGGGACCCCCGGTAGTCGGCACCAGGACGGACCGCCTGGTACAAACGTTCGATCGTCTCCATTTCGCATACGGTGTGCAGATCATGCTCACGCATGACCCGCTGAAGCGTAATCACGGCCGATCTGGATGGATCCGCAACCTTCAGCCACTCAGGTTTGGGTGGCGATGCACGCTCCCGGTCGACACGAACCGGTATGTGGTCCAGTTTGTCCCGTCCCCGCTGCAAAGCGGGAGCCGTTTTCGAACCCATTGTTATCCACTCCTGCTGTCTGGCGACCAGGGCGTACTGAACTTGTTGTTGTCACACCGTAGAAGCACCAGTGCTCCTTCAGCCGAGGAAGCCCTTGATCAGGCGGTTGACGTCGTTTGCCGCCTCCATTTGGACCATGTGTCCCTGCCTGGTAACGATTTCAACCTGCACCTGCCCTCCTGCTTCGGGGGCGTGACTGGCGGGAATAATGCGATCGTCCTCTCCCCAGATCACCAATACGGGTTTTTCCAACTCAGCGAGTACCTGTGTATGGGGGATCTGCTGGCGCCCACCGGCAAAAAGATTTCCTGCCAGGGTCTTCAGCGCATCAGTTACCCCTTCGAGCCGCTTGTATTTCAGCATGTCGTCCACAAGTTGACGGGTTACCAGACTGGTATCGGTAAACAGTTCGGTCAGCAGAGGCTTGAGGGAACGCCGGTCCATCGCTTCTGCAAAGCCGGCGATGTAGTCGCCATTGATGTCGGGTCCGAGTCCCGCACTCCCGATCAGTACTATTGAGAGCACCCGCTCCGGCGCACGTTCGGCCAGATGCAGGCATAGAGCCCCTCCCATCGAGTGTCCGACCAGATGGGCCCCATCAATGCCGAGTACGTCCATGAAGGCGGTCAGGGTGTCTGCCAGCATCTCGAGGGATCCATCCCCAACCTCCTTCACCGATTCGCCGTGTCCGGGCAGATCCAGCGCATAGACCATGCGGTCGGTTGCCAGGACCTCCTGATTGAACAGCCAGTTGTTGAGGTCGCCGCCAAAGCCATGAATAAGGATGACAGGTTCGCCGCCTTCGCCCCGCTTCAGGTAGCGTACCCGTCGTCCCCCCACCTCGATCTTCTCAGGTGAGGCTTCGGCTTCCCCTTCATCGTTGGAGGGCGGCACGAAGTTTGCCACAAAATCCTCCACCAGGGCGTCGATCTCCGTGTCGGGGATGTGGGCACCGGCGATCACCCCGAGCAGAGAGCCGACCGGCAGCATATCGTCCTCGGTACCAACCTGGCGCCGAAGTATTCCGGTAGCCGGTGCCTCCACCGCGCCGGCGATCTTCTCGCTCTCGATTTCAACGATTTCATCGCCGGTATCGATGGTGTCGCCGATCTCTTTGAGCCAGCCGTTGACCTTTCCTTCGGACATGGAGAGGCCCCATTTGGGCATAGTCAGCAGGTGTATATCGGGCATCAAGTGTACTCCGCTACTCTTGTGACAGCCGACTCGACCTTGGCAGCATTTGGTACATATAGATCTTCCAGGACGTCAGAGAATGGTGGTGGGACATGGGGTGCTGTCACCTGCTCGATCGGTGCCTTCAGCGAACCGAATACTTTCCGGGCGACCAGTCCGGCAATATCCCCGGCCATACTGCAGCGTGGGTTGGACTCATCGACCACGACCAGGCGTCCGGTCTTCTCAACACTTTCAAGAATGGTTTCCTCATCCAACGGTGAGGTTGTGCGCGGGTCGATGATTTCGCAGTGGATACCGCTCTTCTGTAATGCATCCGCGGCTTCCTGCGCCATACTGACCATGCGCCCGAACGCAACGATGGTCACGTCGTCGCCTTCGCGCACCACCGCCGCTTCGCCGAAGGGCACCACATAGCTCTCCTCCGGCACATCCCCTTCCATGGTGTAGAGGATCTTGTTCTCGCAGAAGATCACCGGATCGTTGTCGCGAATCGACTGGATCAGCAGCCCTTTAGCATCGTAAGGGTTGGAGGGCAGCACGACCTTCAGTCCGGGTACATGGGTAAACAGGCTGTAGAGACACTGGGAGTGTTGTGCTGCGGCACGAAAGCCGGCGCCGTACATGGTTCGGATAACGACCGGTGTCTCGGCTTTGCCGCCAAACATGTATTTGAACTTGGCGGCCTGGTTAAAGATCTGGTCGAAACAGACACCCATGAAGTCAACGAACATCAGTTCGGCCACTGGGCGCATACCGTTGCAGGCGGCTCCGATTGCGGCCCCGATAAATCCCGATTCGGAGATTGGCGTATCCAATACCCGTCCCGGGTGCTTGTGGTAGAGTCCTTTGGTGACGCCGAGCACGCCGCCCCAGGCGTCCATTTCGCCGGGCGACCCTTCACCACCCGCGTTGTCCTCGCCCATGATGATGACAGTGGGATCGCGCTGCATTTCCTGATCCAGTGCCTCGTTGATGGCCTGCTGGTAGGTGATTTTTCTTGCCATGATATATCTCCTCGATTGGTTCAGTAGCTTACGTAGACATCGGTCAGCAGATCGGCTGCCTCGGGTTTGGGATCGGCCTTGGCGCGCACGACTGACTCATTGATCAACGCAAGCACCTCGCTGTCGATGGCATCCAGATCCGCGTTACTGATCTCCCCGTCAGCCGTGACATGGCGTCGGAACTGCATCAAACAGTCCTTCTCTTCGCGCAGCTTCTTGACCTCCCCATCGGCGCGGTAGGTCTGCTGGTCGCCTTCGAAGTGACCGTAGTAGCGTGATACCTTGACCTCGACAAGAGTAGGGCCACCTCCTTCGCGGGCACGTTTGATAGCCTCACCGGCGGCTTCGTAGACGGCGAAGAAATCGAAGCCGTCGACGATGACGCCGGGCATGCCGAAGGCGGATGCACGATCTGCGATGTTGTCGCAAGAGACAGACCAGGACGAGGAGGTCGTCTCGGCATAACCGTTGTTTTCGGCGACGAACACCGCAGGAAGACTCCAGACAGTGGCGAGATTCATCGCTTCGAGAATGGTGCCCTGATTGGAAGCGCCATCGCCGAAGAAGCAGATTCCGACCGTTTTATCCCCTCTCATTTTCGATGCCAGCGCGGTACCGCAGATGAGGGGACCACCGCCACCGACGATGCCGTTAGCGCCGAGCATGCCTTTCGACAGGTCGGCAATATGCATCGAGCCGCCCTTGCCCTTACAGCTGCCTGTACTTTTGCCCCAGATCTCTGCCATCATTTCGATGGGATCAACACCCTTGGCAATGCAGTGGCCGTGGCCCCGGTGGGTGCTGGCGATGCAGTCCTTGCCTTTCAGGTGCATGCAGACACCGGTAGCCGAAGCCTCTTCACCGGCATACAGATGGACAAAGCCGGGGATCTCGCCCGTTGCAAAATCAGTATGCACCCGTTCCTCGAATTCGCGGATGGTGCGCATTGTCCGGTAGGCCTCGAGCAGGCCTTCACGATTCAGCGTTTTGCTCACGTTTTATCTCCTCACTTTTATGAATGGTTTTTAGACCCGGTAAACGCGGCACATGCCTGAGGTGTCGGGCCACGTCTTCTCATTGCCTGACTGGTGGAAAGTCACTGGAGCTCCAATTCCACCCTTGAATCAGCCAGTACACCCAACGCCACCGCAGCTGCCAGTGTTTCTGTTACGTTCAACGTTTCCGGGCCATCGAGTTCCAGGCTTACCTTGGGAACCTGGCCGCGGTGGAATTCGATCTCACGCTCACCGTCAAGCGCGATACTGCCGCGTTCGGCGTGTACCAGGTGCGGAACACCCGGTTCCATGCGCCCAAAGTGATCGACGGCGATGCTTTCGAGCACACCGGGTGCGATTGGTGCGAGTACACGGCGCCCGTCCGGGGTGCAACTCAAGTGGGCGCCGTAGGGAGCGTCCCGGGAAACCGGTTCGATCATCGCGGCGATGCTGGAGAGTCCGATGGCATCCGGTTCGGCGAACGCAACAAATAGTTCCGTAATCGTTTCCGGCTCCCAGATTGCTCGGGCACCGACGTGGGTCAGGCGGGTGACACAGGCGTCGACCAGGGCGATCTCAATGCGATCACCGAGTTCGACACGTAGACGTTTGTTACGGCGCAGCGCCACTTGCCGGGCTACACGCCCGCTGGCGTACAAGGCTGTGGCTATCCCGGTCACCGTCGCCTCGCGCCAATCGGGAAAAACGTTATTGGTTCCGGTGGAGAGCGTCGCCAGCGGTATGGCAGGTACTGCAGCCGCCACCACCCGGTGGGTGCCGTCTCCCCCCAGAACAACGATGATCCGAGCCCCGGCTTGCTCCATTAGATGCGCTGCGACCTGGCTGTCCTCGGGACCACCCAGCAGATCCTGCTCGATGAACTCAACCCTGGGCCAGGCAGGCAGTTCCCTTGCCGGGTTGGTCTCTACGGCGCGCCGTACGGCCGACGCGATGCCCCGGGTATCTGGCATCATCAGGACTTGTTCGACACCGAGCGCGCCAAAGGGTCCGAGCAGGCGCTGTACCATGTTTGCCTTCTCGGCGGTGGAAAATACCGACGCCTTGGCGGTCAGGCGACGGATATCACGCCCCGACGCCGGATTTGCGATGATGCCGACTGAAACAGTGCTGCTATGGTCCATCAGCGTTGATCGAGCCTGTAGACATTCATAGGCAGGAGCATTGCATCTCTTGTGCCATCCTCCATGCCGGCGCCCCGGTCCTTTTATCGGTATGGGCTGCTAACCTGTTGAAACAAAAGCAAATACAATGGCGTTTCTAAACTCGTTGCGAACGGCATACGCCGTCCCGACAGGTTTTCCCCGATCGATCGGCATTGGTTACAGCGCGTACATCTGTTTCCCAGATGAGACAGGTGTCCGCCTTGCGTAAACCAGAATCAGATCCTAATCTTGTTCCTGTATCTTTACTGATTCTGTTTCCAACACGATTTCCGGATGTATCTCAATATTCTGCGCATCCATTCGCGGAAGGGAGGAGAAGACTATGGGACCGCACACAGGGGTTTCCCAACATGTTGCTCGCGTCCTTGACGTGGTCGAGAACCGTACATCGATCGGTGTCGGAACTCATCGCCTGGAGCGTTCCTGGGAGAGGTCGCTAAATAATCATCAGGTTGATCCTACGCAGACAAATATACCCCGCATCGTTACATCCCGTGAACTGCGCGAACATAAAGATCGGCTGGATGCCTTCATGCGCATCGCACGGGAAGGTGTTGATCGTCTACACGCCCAGGTGGTGTCGTCGAACTATTGCGTGCTGATGACGGATGCCGGAGGTATCACGATCGATTTCCGCACCGTTCCTGGGCTTGAGCGGGAGTTCAGGGAAGAGGGGTTCCGCCCGGGTACCTGCTGGTCCGAAGAGCGCGAGGGAACCTGTGGAGTGGGCACGGCACTGATGGATCATCAGCCGATCCTGGTACACCGAGGTGAACATTTTCGCACTCACAACATCAACTTCACCTGCAGCGCGGCGCCGATCTTCGGTATCGACGGAAAACCTATCGCGCTGCTCGATGCGTCTGCACTGAACTCCCCGGAACAGCGGGAGAGTCAACTGCTGGTCTATCGCATGGTCGTGGAGCGTGCTCAGCAGATTGAGAACGCTTACGCTTACTATGCCTTCCGTCCGTACTGGTTATTGCAGTGCGGACGTCTCGCAGAGTACCTGAGCGTACAGACCGACTATCTGATCGCCTTTGATGAAAATGGCCACATCGTGGGGGGAAATCGTCGTGCCAATATGGAACTGCTGAATTGCGAAGATTCCCCCCCATTATTAGTGCACGATCTGTTCGAATGTACCGCTAACGATATCCTGGCCGCCGCTCATGCCCGTCCGGGGCAACCCTTTCCGCTTCGCCTGCAAGGGAACGGCGAGCGGATCTTCGTGACCCTTCGCGCTCCTGCCACGGGGAATCGCTTTTACAGCAAGAACGCGAAATCCTGCAAAGAGACGCCGAGCAAGGTGGAGAACATCCCGGGATTCAGCCACCTGGCACTTAACGATCCGAGGGTTCGGGGCAATGTGGAGCGGGCACTGAAGATCGTCAATCGAAAAATACCCACCATGCTGCTCGGGGAAACCGGCACGGGCAAGGAGGCCTTCGCCCGCGGGTTGCACAAGTGCAGCGAGGGGCGGGACAAACCGTTCGTTGCGCTCAACTGCGCTGCAATTCCGGAGAATCTGATCGAGAGCGAACTGTTCGGGTATCGGGGTGGTGCATTCACCGGGGCCAGTCCCAAGGGGGCACGGGGTAAGATACTCCAGGCGGACGAGGGTACCCTTTTCCTCGACGAGATTGGCGATATGCCACTGCAGCTTCAAAGCCGGTTATTGAGAGTGCTGGCAGAGGGTGAAGTGCTGCCGGTGGGGGCGGAGACGTCTGTCTCGGTAAAGCTCAACATTGTCTGCGCCACCCATCAGGACCTGCTGGCCCTGGTTAAGCAGGGCCGTTTTCGCGAAGATCTCTACTATCGTCTTAACGGTGCCACCTTTCTGCTGCCGCCGCTGCGCGAACGCACCGATATCGGCGAGGTGATCGACAAGGTTCTTGCAGAGGAAGCGGCAGCTATTGATAACCCGGAATTGATCCTGGACTCGGCGTCGCGCCAGGCGCTCTCAAATCACGATTGGCCGGGCAACATACGTCAATTGCGCTATGCGATTCGCTACGCCTGCGCGATAGCGGATGGCGATATTCTGCGTGTGGAGCATTTCCCGCCAGAACTCTTCTGCCTGCCTGGGGTAAATGGTTCGAAATGTCGATTGGAATCCCAGGTATCGCGATTTTCTGAGACCACTTCGCTCTTACCTGATGCACCAAGGGCTCTGTCTGATGCGGACTCGATGCTGCGGGGACAGATGATCGAAACGCTGCACAGGAATCAATGGCAGGTCACGGTATCGGCACAGGAGATGGGTATGTCAAGAGCCACCTTCTATCGCAAACTTGCGAGATTCATTATCGTGCCGCCGAATAAGCGCGGGAAAATCTAGGACTTGTCTTTTAGCTGGTGTCCATCAGAGGTGACGGAGGGATTACTATTTTGCCCGAAAAAGTCCATCCTTCGTCACCTTTCCTGGTAGATAATGAGGCACTGGATGCTGATACCAAAGCATCGCTGATTGATCCTTTTACACCTGTGTCAGGAGTTGTCCGGAGAGCCTTGGGGTTTTCCATCAGCCCGACAACCTGGATTTTTTCCAGACTCGCGCCATACTCTATCCAAGTGTCTGGGGAGGGTGGTGCCTCAGGATGGGGTGAGTCTGTGAATTACATCCTGGGTGCTGATACAACGGTTCTCCGGAAATTCTGTCTATCCAGGGTGCACAGTTACTAAATGTACAAAGTGACCAGCGAGCTCTTCTTTCGGCCGGCGCCGATTCAAAAGCACTCCATGACTATCCCCGCGGATCTGTACAATCGCTGCCGGCTGCTATTGTCCCGTTGCGAGGGGGGGTATCTCTTTGTTGCCATACGCAGTATGCAATACCTGGCGGTCATCGACAGCCAGGAAGTGGTCTTCGTGGATAGCCAGGCCTATGCGGTACATGATGGGGAAGGGGGGCGGATAATCATGGTCAGCTGGTGTTTCCACGAGGCGAACAGCCGTGATTCTCTCACTGCGCCGGTCCCCATCGAAGTGCTGCATCACCAACCGGGTCTGGAGGGGGAGGCCAACCGGCTGCTGAGCGAGTTCCGCAAGGCCCTGATCGAGCTGAAACAGCGTGGACATGAACTGGATGCTGCGCCGGCAGGGAGGCGGGTGGTGATGTTTCCCTCCCGATAACTCAGTCGTCCTCACCCAGTTCCGGGTCCCATCCCAGGGACCTCGCCCGAGTTATTGCGGCGTCGTAGATTCGCTGGTGCTTCTCTTGCAACTCGCGGGGCAGATTGGACACCAGGTGGCCATAGGGCTCCCAGGCAGCAGTCACCTTGTCGTAGAGTGCTTCGACACCCTGCACGGTCCAACCGGCACAGGTTTCGGTCTCGGGGATGACGCCGAATACCCAGGCGTCACGGATGATGTTGCCGGTAGGATTCATGGCGCCCCCGGGGTCCTGGTCGATGCCTGGGTAGGTTTTTTGTTGACTCATCTCTCTGTCTCAAATTGAACGACTGTTGTACTCTGAATACGGGTGATTCCTAAGCGATGAATAAGGCTACCCACCATTTTAACATAGGGTGATTACCGAATAAGGCGGTCCCTCATCCTGTGTCGGCTGTCGTGCGGCCCAATGTCAGGTGCTTTTCCAGCGTGATGCCACTAACCTTTCGCCCCGGCTATCCAGAAACTCCAGGTAGGCCCGAGCAGTGTTGGAGAGTTGCTTCCCCTTCGGATAGACCCAGTGCCAGGGCCGTAACAGTGGAAATCCCTCTACATTCAATATTGACATCAGTCCGGCCGCCAGTTCGAGTCGCAGGCTGAGCGTGGAGAGAACCGAAACGCCGATGCCCGCCATGACCCCCTGTTTGATCGACTCGCCACTACCCAACTCCATGTAGGGATCTACACGCAGTCCCTTTTCGGTGAACAGGCGGTCCACTGCAGAACGGGTGCCGGAGCCCTCTTCGCGGCTCAGAAAGCGCTCCTTTGCCAGACACTCCAGGGTGATCCGCTTCTTTCCGGTTAAGGGATGTTTGGGATGGGCGACCACCACCAGTTCATTGTGGAGAAAGGGGGTGGCAATCAGTTCCATTCCCTTGGGAACCTGTCCCATGATGGCCAGGTCGTCAAAGTTTTCTTTAAGGCGCTGCAACACCTGGGAGCGGTTGGTCACATTGAGTTTGGGTTCGACCTTGGGGTGCTCGCGCAGAAAAATCCCCAATAGATGGGGCATGAAGTACTTTGCCGTGGTGACCACTGAAATACGCAGCGGACCGCTGATCTCCCCATGGTGCTTATCCAGGGCACCCTCCAGCTGATTAAGACGGTCGAGAATCTCTCGGCTGGCAATGAGCATCTCTTCGCCCGCACCGGTCAGAAAGATCCGCTTGCCTACCTGTTCGAACAGGGCATGACCGACGTTCTCCTCAAGGCGCTTGACCTGGATGGAGATGGCCGGCTGGGTCAAAAACAGCTCCTCGGAGGCACGGGTAAAGTTCAGGTGGCGCGCCACTGCCTCAAAGATGCGCAGTTGCTGGAAAGTGAAGTGCATATTCAACCATAAACAAATGTTAATTATTATCATATTAGCAATTAATTTTTATTTCATCTATGGCTGGCCAATAATGCCCCCTCGAAAGCACACGATTGCCTCAGCATCGGGTTTTGAGCTGGTAAGCGAAGTGAATTTTGTAGAGAACGGGTTTTTCATTGGGTGTGTCATGGGAAATGGCTCCTCCATCTTGTAAACCTCACCTTAACTAGAGAGGAAGGAAAATGGCTAAGACATACGATGCCGGTGTAAAAGATTACCGCGAAACCTATTGGATGCCCGACTACACGCCCAAGGAAACCGATATTCTGGCGTGTTTCAAGGTCACGCCCCAGCCGGGTGTTCCACGTGAGGAAGTTGCAGCCGCTGTAGCCGCCGAATCTTCCACCGGTACCTGGACTACCGTATGGACCGACCTGCTGACCGACCTGGACTACTACAAAGGGCGAGCCTACGCTATCGAAGATGTTCCCGGTGACGACTCCTGTTTTTACGCTTTCGTTGCTTATCCAATCGACCTGTTTGAAGAGGGTTCCGTAGTCAACGTAATGACATCCCTGGTCGGCAACGTATTCGGTTTCAAGGCCCTGCGAGCCCTGCGCCTGGAAGACATTCGCTTCCCACTGGCGTACGTCATGACCTGTAATGGTCCGCCCCAGGGTATCCAGGTTGAACGCGACCTGCTGAATAAATATGGACGCCCGCTGCTGGGTTGTACCATCAAGCCGAAGCTGGGCCTGTCTGCCAAGAACTACGGCCGCGCCTGCTACGAAGGTCTGCGGGGTGGTCTGGACTTCACCAAGGATGACGAGAACGTCAACTCCCAGCCCTTCATGCGATGGAGGCATCGTTTCGACTTTGTCATGGAGGCTATCGTTAAGGCCGAAGCCGAGACCGGCGAGCGTAAGGGTCACTACCTGAACGTTACCGCCCCGACTGCAGACGAAATGATGAAGCGAGCGGAATATGCCAAAGAGATCGGTGCTCCAATCATCATGCACGACTACCTGACCGGTGGCTGGTCCGCCAACACCCAGCTGGCTCAGTGGTGTCAGGACAACGGTATGTTGCTGCATATTCACCGTGCCATGCATGCCGTACTCGACCGCAACCCCCACCATGGCATCCACTTCCGTGTACTGACCAAGATTCTGCGTCTGTCCGGTGGTGACCATCTGCACTCCGGCACCGTAGTGGGTAAGCTGGAAGGAGACCGTGATGCAACGCTGGGCTGGATCGATATCATGCGTGACAGCTTTATCAAGGAAGACCGTTCAAGGGGTATTTTCTTCGACCAGGACTGGGGCGCGATGCCCGGCGTGTTGCCGGTCGCTTCCGGTGGTATCCACGTATGGCATATGCCTGCTCTGGTCAATATCTTCGGCGACGACTCCGTGCTGCAGTTCGGCGGCGGCACCCTGGGTCATCCATGGGGCAATGCTGCCGGCGCCGCCGCCAACCGTGTTGCGGTTGAGGCTTGTGTCGAGGCTCGTAACCAGGGTCGTGAGCTTGAGAAGGAAGGCAAAGAAATCCTTACCTCCGCCGCTGCCAACAGTCCCGAGCTGAAGGCTGCCATGGAGACTTGGAAGGAGATTAAGTTCGAGTTTGACACTGTCGACAAGCTCGACGTTTCGCACAAGTGATTCTGCGGAACAGGTCCCAGATTCGTCCCGCGCATGCCGTCAGGCATGTGACGGGACCCAGAGTGAATTCGAACTAAACCAGAGGTACATACCAATGAGCGATATGCAAGACTACAACTCCAGTCTCGGAAACGCGCAGAGCCGCAAATTTGAGACTTTCTCATACCTGCCCGCCATGGATGCCGATCAGATTCGCACCCAGATTGAGTTCATCGTATCCAAGGGCTGGAATCCGTCCATCGAGCACACCGAGCCACAGAATGCAAACGGTGCCTACTGGTACATGTGGAAGCTGCCCATGTTCGGCGAGACCGATGTTGATGCCATTCTGGCTGAGTGTGATGCCTGCCATAAAGCTCACCCCAATAATCATGTTCGTCTGCTGGGCCTGGACAACTATGCGCAGTGCGCGGGTGCATCCATGGTTATCTTTCGTGGTGAAGCGGTCTGATTACTCGCTGAACTGAACCATGCTGTTGCCCCTATCCCAGTACGCAGGGATAGGGGCAATTCAGTAATCATTCATGATTCGTAACTGCTCACCCCCGCACGGGCAATCTGTTGCGGAAGACGCCGTAAACACTTCCCTGCTAGCTTGGCTTTGGCATCCGTGCCAAAGACACTTCCTCCACAGACCGCCCATGGGAGGTTATCTCTGGGGGGATGAGCAGTTACCATGATTCAAAGTAGTATTTGTCTGGAGCGGAACATGAGCGAGATCGACAACGACCAGTATCTGATCAAAGAGGAACCCTACTACCGATCCGTCAGCAACGAGGTAGAGAAATACCAGGCAGCCTACAAGGCCCGCATGCCGGTGATGCTCAAGGGGCCTACCGGTTGCGGTAAGTCCCGCTTCGTCGAATATATGGCGTGGAAGCTGCAGAAACCATTGATCACCGTGGCCTGCAACGAGGATATGACCGCTTCTGATCTGGTGGGTCGATTTCTGCTCGATATCAACGGTACCAAATGGCAGGATGGGCCGCTGACCGTGGCTGCTCGCATCGGTGCCATCTGTTACCTGGATGAAGTGGTTGAAGCGCGCCAGGACACCACCGTAGTAATCCATCCCCTGACCGACCACCGACGTGTGCTGCCCCTGGAAAAGAAGGGCGAACTGGTGCAGGCCCACCCGGATTTCCAGATCGTCATATCCTACAACCCCGGTTATCAGTCGTTGATGAAGGATCTCAAACAGTCCACCAAGCAGCGTTTCGGTGGCGTCAATTTCGACTACCCCGAGGCGGCTACCGAGGTCGATATCGTGGCCCACGAGGGCAATGTGGAACGGGATCTGGCAGAAAAACTGGTGCAGATTGCCCATCGCTCCCGCAACCTGAAGGGCCATGGTCTGGATGAGGGCATGTCCACCCGACTGCTGGTCTATGCGGCCCAGCTGGTGGCTGGCGGCATCGATGCCAAGGCCGCCTGCGAGATGGCCCTGGTAACACCCCTCACCGATGACCCGGATATGCGCGATACCCTCGATGCTGCTGTCAATACCTATTTCTAATCAGGTGGCTGCAGGTCTGGCTTCAGCCGGCGATGTCTACCTGATGCCCCGAGGGTGCCATCCGGTGGATCCACAATAGACCAGAAAGACAGGCAGGTAATCGGCCATGAGTATGGATTTATCGGAATATATCGGTTGTCTCGATGAAAACGATCACGAACATCGGGAGGCATGCGAGTCCTCGTACCGCGAGGCACAGCGAGTCATGTCGCCCCGTGGCCTGCAGAACTACCTGGAAGGTATGCGTGCCTTCTGCACCCTGGGCCGCGGCCAGGATCTGGTATTAACCTATGTGCAGGAAATGCCGGGTGTGGCCAAGGAAGTGGGAGAGGATGTCATCCCCGATATCGTCGAGGCTATGATGAAGCTCTCTTCTCACACCTCGGGCAGTGTCATCACCCTGATCGTCGCCAACCTGCCCATGGCGGCCTCGCGCCTGGGTGATGCGGACGTGCTGCGCGGCTTTCTCAAACTGCTGCACCAGATGACCGGCAAGACCCCCCGTGGGTTGCGTCCCATGATGGAAAATCTGGACCAACTGCTCACCAAGCTTACCCTGGGTGGATTGCGTCGCTGGGTCATGTGGGGCGCGCAGGCCCATCAGCGTGACCTGGATGGCCAGATGGCCTACTTCGGTCTGCAGACCGAGTCATCCCGGTCCATTCTGCAGGCTGAGCGCCGCGGAACCCTGTTCATTGACAACCAGCGTAAGCTGAACTTCTATCTGCGAGCATTGTGGGCCCGTGCTTTTTTCATGCGTCCGACGGCCGGAGACTTCGAGTCACGGGAGGGTATTCGCCCCTATATCGAGGATTTTCAGGTGCATGTGCCCGATGCTTTCGACACTTTCTGTGGTATCGATGGCATAGAGATCTACCGGGCGACGGTGGCGCATGCCGCAGCGCACATGGTCTATACGCGGGAGACCATCTCTGCCGAGGAGCTGTCCCAGGCACAGATGCGTTTCATCGAACTGTTCGAAGACGCACGCGTGGAGTATCTGGCCTACCAGGAGTTTCCCGGGTTGCGCAAGCTGTGGCTCTCGTTCTTTACCGCAGAGCCTGGCGAGAATGACCAGCCCGGCAAGCCTCACGAAACCATGGAGCTGATGATGCGCACCACCCGCGTCATAATGGATCGTGACTACCGTGACGAACTGGATGTCATCAACCAGGTGGGCGACGACTACTATTCCCAGTTGCAGAAGGACCCGTACAATCCGCGCATGGCGTGGATGGCAGGCGTAGACTTCTACAATAAGATCACCCAGATAGCCAGAATCCCCGGTGTGCGTATCCTGTCCGAATGGCCCATACCCTATCGTGACGATAATCGTTACTTCTGGGCTTTTTCGGAGAACATGTTCGTGTCCCAGGGTATGGACTACCTGCCGGCCAGCCATGGGCCGGTAAGGCGAAACGTGAGCGTGATGGAGTTTGTCAACGAGCTCGACTCGGAGATGACCCATGACGACCCGGACGAGATTCTTGTGCTCTCTACCGAGCTTTTTCCCTACGAGGACGATTGCGAAACGACCAGGAGCTACAACGAAATGGAGGGGGTAGAGCCGGTTTCCGATCCTTTCCACTACAGTGAGTGGGACTACCATGTACAGCTGGCCCGTCCCGAGTGGGCCACGGTGATCGAGCGACGCCAGCCAAGGGGCGATGCCGAGTTGATGGATGAAATCCTCACCAAGCACAAGCCTGTCGCCAGTCGTATACGCCACCTGATAGACGCGCTTCAGCCCCAGGGAATCGTACGTCGGCGTGGTTACGAGGAGGGTGAGGAACTGGACCTGAATTCGGCAGTGCGCGCCATGATCGATATCCGCAGGGGCATCATGCCCGACCCGCGCATCAATATTCGTATCACCCGCCATGTGCGCGATCTGGCCATCGTGCTGCTGCTGGACCTCTCCGAATCCACCAACGAAAAGGTGGGGGTGGAGGAGGGTGAACCCGGTTATGAGGAGGCCGATTCCATCCTGGATCTCACCCGTGAGTCCGCCGGCCTGCTCTCCTGGGCTATCGATTCCATTGGCGACAACTTCGCGGTTCATGGCTTCGCCTCGGACGGTCGGCACGATGTTCAGTACTACCGCTTCAAGGACTTCGAACAGCCCTACGATGACGATGCCAAATCGCGCCTGGCCGGTATGAGGGGGGGGCTTTCCACCCGCATGGGTGCGGCACTGCGCCACGCCGGCAACCACCTGACCCGGCAGAATGCCCAGAAGCGACTGGTGCTGCTGGTCACCGATGGCGAACCGGCCGACATCGACGAACGCGACCCCCAGTACCTGCGTCATGATGCCAAGAAGGCGGTGGATGACCTGACCATGCAGGGTGTCTACACCTATTGCCTGACCCTGGACCCGGATGCCGACCGCTACGTTGCGCGGATCTTCGGGGAGAACAACTACTCCATCGTGGATCATGTGGAGAGACTGCCGGAGCGGTTACCTAACGTGTTCGCGGCACTGACGGCGTAATATAATGGGTTAGCGCAGCTGCCATCCAACGCCCGTTGTGGATCGATGGGGCAGTTCGCTGCAGCTCCTTACCGACAGGGGACTCGATCAGGGACTCGCTTATTTTGTATTCAATATGGTCGTTGCTCTGCAGTGGAATATCTTCATAGCTCTGCCAGGGAACAACATTAACGTTTCGTGCTACCGAGACCGGAACGTAGCCGATGCCCAGGTCCAGAAGTAGATCGGCGATGCGCCAGCCGCCTGGTACCTCATAGGTCTCACCATTGACCGTGATCAGGGTCGTGGGGTTGCTGTCTTCAGGCTCGCTGTTATTGCCGCCGCCCGGGCCACCTTGTCGGCCCGATAGGAGGAACGTACGAGCGGACCGGAGGCTACTTCCGCAAAAACCCGTTTCCAACGCGATCAAACGCAGGGATTCAAACGCCTCGGGGTTGACGTAGCGCTCGACAGGCAGATGATCGCGATGCTTCGCAGGAATCAATGGCAGGTTACGTTATCGGCACAGGAGATGTATATGTCGTGAGCCACCTTCTATCACAAACTCGCACGATTCAATATCGTGCCGCCGAATAAGCGCCGGAGAATCCAGAGTGGGCTGCCAGAAAGTTTGTAGCTTGATAAGGGCCTCGGAAAATATGATTTGTCCTGAAATGGCGTCGAATTGTTGTCCAGATTCAAGGCGTGATAAGGGGCGCATAGCCGTTCTATGTAGCCCTTGTCACAACGCGGAAAAATCTGTCTGGAACAGATTTTCACGCCAGCCCGAAGGACGAGGCTCAGGGATGAGCCGAGCAACCTGGGCAACAAGGCAAGCCAGATGGGATGAATCATTTTTTCCGCGGCCCTGAGTTCAGCGATGATCCCATCTAGGGGGCGGGCATGTTGAGTGAAGCCTCCAGATCAGAAACTATTTGCGCAACCGTTTTCTTAATCGAAACGGTAACAGCCGGTTCGTCCGGGTCCGGTCTTTCCAGGTCGGCCAACTGGCTGTCGAGCAGACTGGGTGGCATGTAGTGATTCTTTCGCCCCTGCATGCGTGCGTACAGGGTTTCACGATCCCCATCGAGCAGCACGAATATCATTGGAACCCCTATGTGTTCACGAAGATGGTCACGATAGGCACGCTTCAGCGCGGAACAGGTTGCGACAACGCCACCGGTGTTCATGCTTTCGTCGCGCATGGCACGGCCCAGCGAACCCAGCCATGGCCAGCGATCCTCGTCTGTCAAAGGGATACCCCGGGACATCTTGGCGACATTGGTTTCGGGATGATAATCATCGGCATCCAGAAAGGTCAGGCCAAGACATCCAGCCAGCTCTGCGCCGACGGTCGATTTCCCCGATCCCGAAACACCCATCACGACGACGACGGGTCTGCGCTCAAACCGAACTTGTGATACCACCGTCGACATAGAGTATGTGTCCATTGACAAAGCTGGAGGCTTTCGAACTGAGGAACAAACAGGCACCCACCAGTTCATTGACCTCACCCCAGCGCCCGGCGGGTGTGCGGGCGCTCAGCCAGGCGGTGAACGCTTCGTCGGCCACCAGGGCCGAGGTCAGCTCGGTCTTGAAATAACCGGGGGCCAGCCCGTTGACCTGAAGGCCATATTTCGCCCAATCGGTGGCCATGCCTTTGGTCATGTTGGCCACAGCGCCTTTGGAGGCGGTATAAGGTGCGATGGAGGGCCGGGCGAGGGCGGTCTGGACGGAGCAGATATTGACGATTTTTCCGGCCTGGCGTTTGATCATGTGCTTTGCCACGGCCTGGCCCACATAGAATACACTGTTGATATTCAGCCGCATCATGTAATCAAAGCGATCAACGGGAAAATCCTCCAGTGCGCTGCGATACTGCATGCCGGCATTGTTGACCAGGATATCGATGGCACCAGTGCTCTTTTCAAAGTTGTCGACTGCGCCAGCTGCCGCATCCGGGTTGGTGACGTCGAATTCCAGCTCGTAAACCTTGGCTTTTTCAGCTCGCAGTTTTTCAGCCGCCTTGGTAAGTCGTTGATTATCAATGTCGTTTAGAATAACTTCAGCGCCTGCCTGGGCCAGTCCACGCGCCAGTTCGAAGCCGATACCTTGACCGGATCCGGTTACCAGAGCGCGCCGTCCAGTCAGATCGAACAGATTTAGGGCCGTCACGGTATCTCCTTGATCATGCAGTTGTACGAAAAACCATGCTTGCAATTATAAATGTTAACGCTAACATAATGTCCAGCATACTGTTGTGTCAAGGTGCGTTTTGGGGGAGAACCCCGTATCGTTGCCCCTGCCAACTGTGAACCCTTGACTCCAGCCTATGAGGAAAAAAGTAATGAAATCAGTTGTCTGTCATGGTCCGAAAGACCTGAGGATCGAAGAAACCGATACCCCGGCAGCCGCTGAAGGCCAGGTCCTTATCGAGGTGGAAGCGGGTGGAATCTGTGGATCTGACTTGCATTACTATAACAATGGCGGGTTTGGTGCGATTCGTATAAAGGAACCGATGATTCTCGGTCACGAAGTAGCCGGCCGCGTCGCCGTGATGGGCGAGGGCGTGCAAGGCCTTTCGGCAGGGGACCTGGTGGCGATCAATCCGAGTCGCCCCTGTGGGACTTGCGAGTATTGTCGCGAGGCCATGTTCAACCAGTGTGTGGACATGCGCTACTACGGCAGCGCCATGCGTTTTCCCCACATCCAGGGAGCCTTCAGCCAGTCCCTGATAGTCGAAGCCTGGCAGTGTGTAACGTTGCCAACAGGCGTGACGCCACAAGAGGCCGCGTTTGCCGAGCCCCTGTCTGTTGCACTCGCCGCTGTGAGAAAAGCGGGAAACCTGATGGGCAAACGGGTTCTGGTGACGGGTACAGGTCCCATCGGTGCCCTGGTCGTCGCGGTGGCGAAGACCCATGGCGCCCTGGAAGTGGTAGCCACCGATGTAGTCGATGCAGCTTTGGAGCGGGCTCTGCAGGTGGGCGCCGACAGGACCATCAACGTGGCAACCCATGCCGATGATCTGGAGCGCTATGGGGCGGTGAAGGGGACGTTTGACGTTGTCATCGAAGCTTCGGGCAACGAGACGGCCCTGCGTGCGGCTTTAAATGTTATCCGACCGAGAGGTACCTTGATCCTGCTCGGACTGGGTGCAGACGTCACCTTGCCTCTCAATCAACTGGTTGCCAGGGAGATCCAGATGCTGGGTAATTTTCGTTTCCACGATGAGTTTGAATGGGCCGTCAGGCTGATTGGCGAAAAGCGGATCCCACTTGATCCGCTGTTGACAGGCGTTTACTCCGTAAACGATGCAGTGGAAGCTTTCGAAGCTGCCAACGACCGCAGTTCCGCCATGAAGGTCCAATTGTCGTTTTCGGAACAGTAACGGTGGCCGCTGTGACTGGTATGGGCGTCGTTGGACTGGGTGTCATGGGGCAGAATCTGGTCCTGAATATGGTGGATAAGGGCTTCACCGTGGCGGTCCATGACCCATGGACCGAGGCACGGGATCGCTTCGCAGGCAGTTTGCCCCTGGAGGCGAAGGAACGTGTTCACCTGGTTCAGGGGCCGATGGAACTGGTTTACAGTCTGTCGACACCGCGCACCATCCTGATCATGGTCAAGGCGGGAGATCCGGTGGACGCCGTGATCGATAGTCTCCTACCACACCTGGCGCCGGGTGATACGCTCATCGACGGCGGCAATTCCCACTATCGGGATACTATCCGCCGCGAAGCTTCGCTGACCGACAGGAACGTCTTTTTCATCGGACTTGGAGTCTCCGGCGGTGAGAAAGGTGCACGATACGGTCCCTCCATGATGGCGGGAGGCGAGAGGACTGCTTACGAGAACAGCCGGACCGTCATTGAAGCGATTGCGGCCAGATTCAACGGTGAACCCTGCTGTGCTCTGGTGGGGGGTGATGGGGCGGGACACTTCGTTAAAATGCTCCACAACGGTATCGAGTACGGGATCATGCAGGCTATCGCCGAGGCATATGTGCTGCTCCGTGATCTGGTTGGGCTGGCGCACGAAGAGATGGCTGACTTGTTCACTGCATGGAACAGAACGGAGTTGGGCTCATACCTGGTGGAAATCACCGCGGAAATCCTTCGACGAAAAGATGATCTCGGTGATGGGCCTCTGGTGGAGGCTATCCTGGACACAGCGGGACAAAAGGGTACGGGGCGTTGGAGTTCGGAAGCCGCGCTTGCCTGCGGTATACCCACACCCACCATCACGGAGGCTGTGTTCGCCCGCTCCCTGGCCTCATTGAAGGCGGAGCGTGTTGCTGCTGCCTCGCTGATGGCGGGCCCGGATTTCCGTGGTACAGGCGATGCGATTCCGGTGGAATCCATTCGGCAGGCACTGCAGGGATCCATAATCGCGACCTTCTCCCAGGGACTCGCCCTGATCGAGAAGGGTGGGAGGGAGCACGGTTGGGATATTGATCTTTCCGTGATCGCCGCGATCTGGCGAGAGGGCTGCGTCATAAGGGCCGGATTGCTGGACGCGATGTCCTCTGCTTACCGACAGTCGGAGAAACCCGCGAACCTGATGTGCGCGCCCAAGTTCAGGCACATGCTCGCTGAGTCCCAGCAGGGCTGGCGGCAGACCGTCAGCGCTGCAACGATTTCGGGTATTCCGGTTCCTGCAATCGGTTCATCCTTGACCTATTACGACAGTTATCGCAGCGATAGACTTTGGGCGAATATGATCCAGGCTCAGAGGGATTACTTTGGTGCCCATACCTATGAACGCCTGGATCGAGCGGGCTCTTTTCACACCCGTTGGTAATTATAAACTGGCTGAGTCAATATTTACGATCATTGGCTTTTTTACTTGCCATGGTTGGATTGTTAGCGCTAACATGCAGCGGTGAGTATTGGAAGGCGTTACCACACCGAGCGGGGACAAATTTAGGAGAAATTCATCATGATGGTCAAAGATTATGCACTCCTGGCAGGTAGCTACAGCGACATGGATGTACTTGCCCATCAGCCCTATGCGCCGATTCCCGGCAAGGGTATCTATGGGATGACTCTCGATCGGACCGGGAAATTGAAACTCCGGTTTACCTGCGAGGCGCTGAACCCCGCTGTACTTATTCCCCACAGCGATGGAAGGTCCCTGTACGCCATCGTTGAAACCATCAAAGATCAGGGTGATGTACTGCGTTATGAGATTAAATCTGACGGATCCCTGGTACATCGAGACGAGTTTCGTGCCTCGGGCCGTTCAACCTGCTACCTGGCGTTGTCGCCTGACAGAGACGTAGCAATCGTAATCAACTACTGGGACGCCATCATTGATGTCGTCGACGTGGACGCTGAGGGTAAGCTCGGTGCGGTGCGTCAAAGCTTCAAACAGCACTACCGGCCTGAGGGTGAATGGCGACAGGTCAGTAATCGAGAAGACCACTGGGGCAATCGTCAGGTTGGACCGCACGCGCACTGTGCCCATTTCTGGCACGATTGGGTGTTCATTCCCGATCTTGGCGAAAATGCCGTTTTTCAATATCGCTGGGACGCCGCGACCAGACAACTGGTACATGAGACTCATATTGAGTTCGAAGCCGGGTCGGGACCCCGTCACATGGCAATGCATCCCGATCTGGATATCTGTTATGTGTCAAACGAACTGTTCAACACGGTTTGTGTTGCCCAGCTCGATGCGGGTGATCCTGAAGTCGTGAAACCGCGACTCATTCCGATCCAGTACGAATCCACCATCGATGACCGTGACAAAGTCAGTTACGTGTCCGAGATCAAGCTGTCGCCGGATGCGCGCTATCTTTATGTATCCAACCGGGGAGATGACTCCCTTGCCACCTTCAAGGTGCTCGAAGATGGCCGGTTGGAACGGGTGGGGCTGTTGTCGACAGGAGGCAAATTCCCGAGGCACTTCGCAATAACCCCCTGTGGAGAGGCAGTCATCGTAGCCAATCAGGATTCCGGTCACATTCGTGTTTTTTCTCGGGATGTAGAAACTGGTTCTCTCGAAATGACCGATGAAATCTACGAGATCCCGGCACCTTGTTACATTCGGTTTATCCACGGTTAGCCGCAAGCCGGGATCACATACGGAAAGAAGCTATGCCAAAGTTTTCCGCTAATCTGGGTTTTCTCTGGACCGAACTGAGCCTTCCTGAGGCGATCCATGCCGCAAAAAGGGCCGGTTTTGATGCAGTCGAATGTCATTTTCCTTATGAAACACCGGCTGAATCCGTTGCCGCTGCCTTGAAGGAGACGGGGTTCGAAATGCTCGGAATCAACACGCGTCTGGGCATCAATGGCCCGGATGACTTCGGAGTCATGGCCATGCCGGGGCGTGAGGATGAGGCCCGTGGCTATGTCGATGAGGCTGTTGCTTACGCCACCGCGATCGGCTGCCGAAACATCAACTGCGTTCCGGGAAAGACCGGAGGCACCACCAGGGCTGAAGAGGTCTATCGCAGAAATCTTGCCTATGCCTGTGCGGAGGCGGCGGCCCAAGGCGTTGGGATTGTCATCGAGGCAATTAACCAGCGAGACGCACCTGGCTACCATTTCAGCCTCGTCAAGCAGGGTGTTGAGACCATTCAGGCTGTGGGGGCAGAGAATCTGCGCCTGATGTTCGATTGTTACCACACTCAGATCATGGAGGGTGATCTGACCGAACGGTTAAGAAAGACGCTGCCCTTCATCGGTCATGTCCAGTTCGCCGCCGTTCCTGACCGTGGAGAGCCCGATGCAGGCGAGGTAAATTACCCCTCTCTGCTGGCTGCACTCGATGACATGGGCTGGAGCGGATACGTTGGGGCCGAGTACAGGCCCCGCCTGACAACAGAAGCCGGACTCGGTTGGATGCAGGCCTACCGCTAGGTCTGCCCGGGTCTGTTAACGCTATGCGTATACCAGTGAGTAGATAGCCCATGACACAAATGGATGAAAAACCCCGCATTGCCTTCATCGGTATCGGGCTGATGGGGAGTCGAATGGCCACACGCCTGCTGAATGCGGGTTATAGTGTAACGGTCCGGAACAGATCGCCCGGGAAATGCCAACCTCTTGCAGCCTTGGGGGGGCGGGTTGCCACCTCGGTAGCTGATGCCGTCAAGGATGCGGACATTGTTCTTACCTCACTCGCCGGCGCGGATGCGATCGAGGCCGTATTTTTCGGTGCGGATGGTGTGGTATCCGCAGCTCCCGAAGGGTGTCTGACGATTGATCTCAGTTCCGTGGCCCCGGACATCGCGCGGGAGAACCACAGGCGACTCGCCGAAGCTGGGTACGCACACTTGGATGCGCCGGTGTCTGGCGGTGTTTCCGGGGCGGAGGAGGGGACTTTGGCGATCCTCGTCGGCGGTACGGCTGAGTATGTGGATCGTGCCCGGCCGGTTCTGGATGTCCTGGGCAATATATTCCATCTGGGTGAGGAGGGCGCAGGCCAGGTGGTAAAACTGGTCAACCAGACCATCGTTCATGTTTTCATCGGTGGGGTGACGGAAGGTCTGATGCTTGCCGCTGCGCTGGGTGTGGATGCGGATAAGGCCCGCGAAGCCCTGCTGGGCGGCTATTGCCAGAGTCGTATACTGACGATTCAAGGTGAAAAGATGGTCAAACGGGATTTTGTACCCGGCGGGCCGCTCAAGTATTCGGTCAAAGATTTGAACATGTCCGTCGAGATGGCCCGCGACGCGTCTCTCGAATTGCCACTGGCAAAGAAAACTCTCGAGCAATATCAGAATATGGTGGAAAGTGGCCAGGGCAATCTGGACCACAGTGCACTGCTGCTTGCTTATGAGAGAGAGAACACACCGATCAGGGTGTCACCTGAGAAACAGGACAAGTTGCCCTGATAGTTCTGACGTGGCTACAGGGTCAGTCCGGCTAAGTCGTACCACCTTTGATCAACTTGATGTCGACGATATTGACGTGGTTGGGATGTTTGCCATTCAACCGGTCGACTATGATTCTGGCGCTGCGCTGACCGACTTCGAAGCGCCCGACCCGCACCGTCGTCAGAGGGACCGGCATGAGCTGTCCGATTTTCAACCCGCTGAACCCGCCTATGGCCACGGATGATGGGATACTGATTCCGGCCTCCAGGCAATGGAACAGACCACCAATGGCAGCGATGTCGTTGGGAAAATAGACAGCATCCAGATGCGGGTAATCCGACAGCAGGGCAGCAATACCCTTCTTGCCAAGTTCCATGCTTACCGGTTGGTCATACTCCAGGGTACCTTCCACTTTGAGACCATCTTTTCTGAGAGCGGCAGCGAACCCCTTGAATCTTTTCGCTGCGGTACGATCCCGATCGTTACAGCCCACATAGCCGATACGTCGATATCCCTGGTCAATAAAGTGACGGGCCATCAGTGCTCCGGCTTTTATGTGATCCAGGCCGACACAGAAATCCACCGGATCCTCGGTAGTTTCCATCATCTCAACAACGGGGATGTTGGCGTTGGCCATGATCTTTCGAGTACGGTCCGAATGAGTCAGGTTGGAAACAATCAGCCCCGATGGTCGCCACGAGAGCATTGACCTTACGAGCTGCTCTTCCTTTTCACGTTTGTAGTCTGAAATACCGATGACGGCCTTGTATCCCGTCGTGTCCAGGTAGTCTGTAACCCCGGAGAGAACCTCCGTAAAGACCTGATTGCGAAGCGAGGGGACAATAACGGCGATTAGATTGGATGATGAAGTCGCCAGAGAACCAGCGACCTTGTTGGGTACGAAGCCCATATCATCGACCACTGCCAGCACCTTGGCCTTGGTTTTTTTAGAGACACTGCCGGTTTCCCGCAGAACTCGAGACACAGTCATCTCACTGACTTTGGCCGCTGCCGCCACTTCCTTGAGAGTTGGTTGATCTCGTTTCGTTTCTTTGGTTTTTTTTAATCGAGTAGGTTTCATACGCGAAGTATATCAGCTGGTTAGATTCATTCCTCTCTGGCTCGACGCCATATGCGCGAAGTCAATGATCTAAAAAACCGAGGTTCTGTTGTTTGGATAGACTTAATATAGAAAAAATGTTAGCGTATGACAATCTCGTTTCTTGAGGGTCTGTAAGAAGGGTTCACCGGGGTACGCAGTGAACAGCGGTATTGGTCTTTCCAATACAACGATTCTTCAGATTTTTAAACAGGTCCCGGTATCGAGGGGCGGAACGAGTTGAATGGCCGATGACGTTACGACCGGACTCTGTTCGAAAATGGGTGGAGAAAGCCAGTGCCGAATATTCGCTTTGACTCAGTAGAGAAGTGCTATGGCACCGTTAAGGTGCTTCCTCCCTTCGACCTGGATTTTGAAGACAGTGAGTTTACGGTCCTTGTCGGGCCCTCCGGGTGCGGGAAATCCACCACATTGAGAATGCTGGCTGGTCTGGAGGATGTCACCAGCGGCGAAATCTACTTTGACGACAAGCCAATCAGTCACCTGGAGCCGAAGGACCGCGATATCGCGATGGTCTTTCAGGACTATGCGCTCTATCCCCACATGAATATCGCGAAGAATATGTCCTTTGCGTTGCGACTCCAGAAAGTCCAGAAAAAAATCATCGATGAAAAAGTTCACCGGGTCGCGGAGATGCTGGGCATCAATGAACTTCTGAATCGTAAACCCGGTGAATTGTCCGGTGGACAACGTCAGCGTGTCGCCATGGGTCGTGCACTGGTTCGGGATGCTTCCACCTTTCTATTCGATGAGCCCCTGTCCAATCTGGATGCCAAATTGAGGGGCAAAATGCGGACCGAACTGGCCGAGATGCGCAATACCCTCGACAAGAACATGGTGTATGTCACCCATGACCAGGTGGAAGCCATGACCCTGGGCGATCGCATCGTCGTCATGGCAAACGGTCTGGTGCAGCAGGAAGGTACAGCGGAAGCGTTGTTTGAATCTCCTGTAAACAAGTTCGTTGCGGGTTTTATTGGCAGCCCGCCGACTAATTTTCTGGAAGCCGATCTGTTTGAAGAGAGTGGCCTCCTGTTCGCCAGGGGAGAGGGATTTTCTCTGAGACTGGCATCGGCCCTGAAAGACTCACTGGACACACTTTCGGGGCGGGCGGTTACGCTTGGTATTCGACCGTCAGTTATCAAACCCGGTTCGGAAGCTCCTGCTGATAGCGCGCAGATTTCCCTTTACGTCAAGCTGTGTGAGTATCTCGGTGCCCATAAGGTCATCGTCACCATGTGCGGTCTACATGAGGTAATGATTGAGTCGCAAAGCTCTGCACGATTCGAGACCGGGGTGGAGGCACAATTCGCTATCGCTCCGGAAGACATCATGGTGTTCGACAAGAATACAGAGCTGAGACTCTAGGGCTACGGAGGGAATGAAATGCCCAGTCTTGCTCGTACTCATTCCCGGGTTGCTCGGCCCGTTCTTGAGTCTAGCCCTTCGGGCTGGTGTGAAAACCTGTTCCAGACAGATTTTTCATGTTGCGGGAAAGGTTGCATAGAACAGCTATGCAACCCTTGCCACGCCTTGAATCTGAACCAGAGTCCAGCGCAGTCTCTGGACTTTTATCAGTTCACGCAGCCCCTGGAGCGCTTTCGAGGTAAAACGTTTGCATGAAGGAAGCTTGTCAGTGTTCATGGTGGTGTGATGCCTGGTCGGCATGCTGTACTCAGTGATGAGGCCGACAGGACAAGCTGTATCTGAACCTATTACCAATAGACAGCACAGAAATTGCAGGACAGTCATTACTAAACAGGAGGATAGAAGAATGTTTAAGTGGATACATCGAGCGGCTGTTTCGGTGGCCGCGCTCGCACTATCGGCAGGAATTGCGACGGCAAATCCCTACGCACCTTATAAAGGCACGACGTTGGTGGTCAACTTTCCCGCACATCCACACTATCACGCGGTGATGAAAGTTTTGCCACAGTTCACGAAGGAAACGGGAATAAAGGTTGAAGTCGACCTGCTGCAGTATCTGAAAATGCGAGAAAAGCAGACACTCGAGTTGACTAAGAGAAAGGGTGACTACGACTTGATTGCCTATGTGGTTTTCTCGAAGGCTGATTACGTCTACGCCGATCAGTTGGAAAACCTGGCACGGTACTTCATGAACCCCAAACTATCAGATCCCAACTACGATCCCGATGATCTTATCGACGGTTACGTCAAAAACATCGGCGTTGTCGGTGGTAAGAAAGGGTATCTGCCTGGGCCGCTGCAATCTGCTTATGGTATCCCTTATGGCTCAGAAACCTCTGTTCTCGGGTATCGCAAAGACATTTTAGAGAAGCACAATCTAAAAGTGCCTGAAACCTACGATGAGTTGTTGGATCTGGTCTGCGAAATCCCGAAACTGGAGCCGGGCATGGGTGGTCTGGCCTCTCGTGCCGCATCCGGTCACCAGGCCAGCCACGCCTTCCTGCTGCACCTTGCGCCTTTAGGGGGACGGATTTTCGATGATAACTGGAATCCGATCGTCAACAACGAAGCCGGCTTAAAAGCTGCCAAGGCGCTCAAAAAGATCGTGGACTGTGGTCCGGAAGGTGCTAAAACCTTTGCTTTCGCGGAGGCTGGCAATGCCTTCCTCCAGGGAAAAACGGCCTTGTTCCTGGATACTACGATATTTGCAAGCTCAGTCGAGGACCCCAGGAAATCGAAGGTCGTGGGTAAGGTCGGTTGGGCGCTGCATCCTGAAGGTGTACGCCGTGGTTCCCAGACGGGTGGATTCGGTATTGCGATCCCCAGGAATGCCCAGAACAAGGAAGCCGCCTTTTTGTTGATGCAGTGGCTGACCTCCAGGCATGGGGATAAGCTGGTGGCGCTGGCCGGCGGCAACCCATCGCGTTACTCCACCCACGCGGATTCAGATGTGAACGCCAAGTACCCGTACATGACCACCTTCGGTGAAGCGCTCAAGTATGCCGATCCCGACTGGCGTCCCATTATCCCGGTTTGGGGTAAGATCAACGCCGATCTGGGGACGACTCTGTCCAAGGTGCTGACTGAAGGGCTGGATCCTCAGGAAGGACTGGATGGTGTGGCCAAACGCACCCGGGCAATCATGGAAAAAGCTGGTTACTACAGCTGGCAGTAGCAAAGTAACTTGCCGGAAGTGAGGGCGGGGGATCTCCCGCGGGTCTGCCGTCCTCTCTTTACGATCCAGGCGAATAGCAGAAAGGGAGCAAGTTGTTATGTCGACCAACAGCATGAGTCGTATGACACCCTATATGTTCCTTGCTCCCGCAGCAGGATTCATGATCGTGGGGCTTCTCTACCCGATCGGGTATATGATCTATGCGAGCTTCCTCGATTGGAACCCGAGCCAGTTGATTGGCGAGGCCGATTTCATCGGCCTGAGGAACTACACCAGCCTGTTGGGGGATGAGAGTTTCCGGGAGTCTTTGACGGTTACTCTGAAATTCTCGTCGATTGTTGTCGTGACAGAGATGTTGATTGGTGTCGGTCTGGCACTGCTCCTCGATCGAAACATCCGTGGAATTTCGGTTCTCCGTACCATTTTCATACTACCAATGATGATTGCCCCCATCGTGGTTGGTCTGATGTGGCGATATATGTATCACCCGTCGGTGGGAGTATTTAACAGGATCTTAAAGGACTGGGGTTTTGAACCCATACCCTGGTTGTCTGATTCGGGGTGGGCGCTTGCCTCTATTATCATTGCCGATATCTGGCAGTGGACCCCGTTTATTTTCATTCTCGCCTTGGCGGCCCTGCAATCGCTGCCCCGGTCGGCCCTTGAGGCATCGCGGATTGATGGTGCATCGGGGTGGCAGCAGATTATTCACATCAAACTGCCATTGATGTTGCCGGTATTGATCGTCACCGGCCTTCTGCGTCTGATTGATTCATTCAAGGTGTTGGAAGTGATACTGGTGATGACCAACGGCGGACCTGGGTTGTCGACCGAAATCATGTCATTGCGGATTTCACGTACCGCGTCTGAATTTCGTGAGCTGGGTGTGGCGGCAGCCATGTCTAATTATCTGCTGCTCCTGCTACTGACACTGACGATCATCATGTTCGTCTATAACAAGATCATTGATGCTCGCGAAGCGAGCGTGCGGCAGGCAGTGGAGGAGGGTTAGGTTATGCACTCAACCAACGAACGGCAAAATCCGGCCTTCTATGCATTGCTGGCTGCACTGGTTGTTATGTCGATTGCCCCGATATACCTGATGTTGTCGACTTCGTTTCGTCTCAACGTCGATGTGATGAGTGAAACATCCAGTCTTCTGTTTTTTCCAACATTGCAGAATTACGAAACCGTGCTCTGCAATGTGCTTTGGTATCAGCTGGACCACGTGGACTATTGTGATCCGTCCTTCGGGCGAGCACTCGGGAATTCGCTCATTATCGCGCTGATCTCCACAGGTATCACACTGGTAACCGGCTGCATGGCAGCCTATGCCCTGGTGCGTTTTCGCTTCATGGGACGTGGCACCATGTCGATGACTACACTGATGATGCGGATGGTTCCGCCGGCGGTGTTACTGGTGCCGGTTTTTGGTATCTGGACTTTCCAGTACCAGCTCGATGGAACCTATGCCGGTATCATTATGGTCTATGTAGCAATGAATCTCCCGTTTGTGATCTGGATTCTGCAGAGTTTCATCGTCCAGATACCGATTCAGCTGGAGGAGGCCGCCAGAATCGATGGCGCGAATGCTTTCCAGGTATTTTTCCTCATTGTGCTGCCTGTTATCAAGCCGGGCCTCGCGGCGGCCTCGATTTTTACGTTCCGTATCGCCTGGAACGAGTTTCTGATCGCCAATGCCCTGCTTGATCGTAATACCCGGACCGTTCCGGTGACGATCGTGAACTCACTAACCGAGTACGATATCAACTGGGGCGTGATCATGGCCACGGGTATGCTGCTGGCGATACCGCCGATCATCTTTACCTTCGTGGCGTCGAAGCAGATCATCACAGGCATGACGGCCGGTGCGGTTAAGGGGTGACAGGTATTAGAGACCCCGGTTGTCGAGTCCACTTTATGTGGGTTTGATAACGCGGTATCAGCACTTCAATGCAGGGTTGGACAAGACGCATCCTGCCCGCTGTTGTCCTTGTCTCCAGGCTATCTCAGAGCGGGTATTCCGATCATTGAGGAATGCTCTGGAACACTGAGAACAGGAACTTCATGCAACTTGTATCCCGACTGGTGGCCTGAAAAGTATCTGGATTAAAAAACCGTTGTATCCAATGGCAGATTGCCGCACCATGAGCCTCTGCTACGCTGCCATTCAGCACGCCTGATGATTGACCGAACTTCTCTCAAACAGATTCCCCTGTTGTTTGTGCTGCTCTGGTCCACTGGATTCATCGGCACAAAATTCGGCCTGCCCTATGCAGAGCCTTTCACTTTTCTGATGTATCGCATGTACATCACGGTGGCTGCCTTTTTAGTACTCATCAGATTGTTTCACGCACATTGGCCGGATCCGCGGGGAGCATTGCATTCGATGGTTGTCGGTGCCCTGGTTCATGCCTGTTATCTTGGTGGTATTTTTTCCGCGATCAATACCGGCATGTCAGCTGGGAGCCTCTGTTCGTTCTCACCCTGCTTTGGCTGGTTTTCGGGCTGCCTGTCTCCGCGGTAATGTTGTTGATGTTGATGATCCGCGAGGGTAAAGCCGCAAAGGTTGCCAGTTATTTCTATCTGACACCACCGCTCACGGCATTGCTGGCTTGGTTGCTGTTCGATGAACAACTCACCCTCTGGTCTGCCGTAGGGATACTGGTTGCGGTTCTGGGTGTCTATCTGGTGATACGAAACCCGGCGGTCCATTCCCCCTGATTTGAATATAGGATGATAGGCTTTGATTGACGTTGGATGATCATGAAAGTACTAAAGAGGATGCGGGTATGCTTTTTGGCAGGGTCCGTTCAGCGGTAGGATCAGGAGGGGGCGTATTTCCAAAAGGAGTTGTTCGGTGTTGGGCGGTGGGCGCGGAACTCAGGCCGGATTCCATGGCATAGAACAGCCACCGTGCAAGGCATCGGCTGTGAAAGACCGTTCACCTTATTTGAGCACCGTATCGCGTTGATCCACGCTGGTGTCCGCGGTTGTAAGCAGGGCCAACGCGCCGGCAGTAGCAGTCACTTTTTTCGGTATCTTCATCACTCCTCTCTCCTCATCGCTTGTCGTCCAATAACACCCTTTTAATCGTCGGAGATAACATAGAGCGGGAAAGTGGCAGTATAAAATTGGTAAACGACAAAGCGGGACATTCGGCCAGGGCCGATATCACCTCTGTCAATGTATAACCGTTTTCGAGTAAATATCAACCGGATCCAGTTGTAGAGGACAAAAGCTCAGTATTTCCACCAGATGCCGTAGTATCGACACATACATGCCGTTCGGAGAAAACATGTCCGGAATCGGGCTTTCCGGTAATCAATGGCAACAGAGGCCCCTCGTTTTCAGACAATACCAGATCCAACTCTCTTGCACGCACTTTGTCACCCCACCAGACGACGCCGGAAAACCCAGAAACCTCCTTCAGCGCCTTAACCGCCAGAGATCCCCCGCATTCGACGGCCGTTCCACCCATTTCCCGGATAATACCCGCCTGCTCGGCGGCAACCCGCTCACCGGGGCCAAGGCACAACAGAGGTTCGCGTGCCACCCTGCTCAAGCTGTTCGACTCCCCGGTCGGTCCCGGCAGGTTGATGGCCCCCAGGCGTTGGCAATAGCCTGTGGCTTTTATCAGTCCCTGGAGTTCAGCTGTCGACCCCGATGAAGTATTGGTATCCAGGTCGTGAGAGACTGTCGCAGGTGCTCTGTAGAAACGTTCCAGGTAGTTCGCCCCGCCGGCTTTTGGTCCGGTTCCGGACAACCCGTTACCGCCGAACGGCTGGCTTCCCACTATTGCACCGATCTGGTTTCTGTTGACATAGATATTACCGGCATTGATCCGTTCACATACAGCCTGAACCCTGTCATCGATGCGAGTCTGCAGACCAAATGTCAGCCCGTAACCCGTGCGGTTGATAGCATCGATTACCTTGTCGATTCGGTCGGCGCTAAAGATGGCCAGGTGCAGCACCGGTCCAAATACCTCCCGCTTCAGATCTTCAATGCCATCAACCTGAATGACCGCAGGTCCAGAAAACACACCGACTTTCGGGCTCGTCAGGCGCTTCAGCAGACGGTTCTCCTTTTCTGCCTTGTCGATGTACGCTTCGATCACACTCAATGCCTCCCGATCAATTATCGGACCGGAGTCGGTACTCAGATGCCATGGATCACCCAGGCTGAGCTCATTCATTGCCCCGAACAACATGGTCTTGAATGCTTTGGCAATATCTTCCTGTACATAGAGACAACGCAGTGCCGAACAACGCTGCCCGGCTGATTGAAACGCACTTTCCATCACCGCTTCGACTGCCTGCTCCGGTAGCGCGGTACTGTCTACGATCATCGCGTTCAGGCCGCCGGTCTCGGCGATCAACGGCGCTCCGGGTGTCAGGTGCTGCGCCATCGACCGTCGAATAATACGGGCGGTCTCAGTCGATCCGGTGAACGCCACACCATCGATTCGTGGGTCACCGGTCAGCATGGCGCCGGTGGAACCATCTCCAGGTAGAAGCTGAACCGTCCCATGGGGCACCCCTGCCTCATGCATCAACTGAATAGCACGCCACGCAACCAGTGGAGTCTGCTCGGCCGGTTTGGCCAGTACACCATTCCCCGCGGCCAGAGCCGCCGCCACCTGTCCCGTAAAAATGGCCAACGGAAAATTCCACGGTGATATGCAGGCAAAAATACCGACCGGCTCCCCGACAACCGCGCCCGCAGCATAATATCGCAGAAAATCCACCGCCTCCCGGAGTTCAGCCACCGCATCGGGCAGTGTCTTGCCCGCCTCCCTTGCCAGCAGTGCGAACATCTCACCGAAATGCGTCTCATACAGATCCGCGATCCGATTGAGCACTACGGTCCGCTCTTCAGCAGTGGCCTCCCAGACCTGCGCGGCAGTCAGTGCTGCATCCACTTCGAACTCAGTTGCCAGCTGAACCCTGCCCAGACGCTCTTCCGGTAACGCAGGGTTGTAGAGATCGATACTTTCTCCCTGATACTCAAGTTGTGTAGCGATAAGTGGCGTGGCTGTCCAATGGCTGCGGTGAAAGGGTTCACGCGCGATGTCGATTTCATCAAGCGTGGGATAGTGATCGAGATCCCAGCCATGGGAGTTGCGGCGTTCCGGTTTAAACAGCTCAGTTCCAGGGCTGATGGCCCTCCCGGACACGATCGGAAGCTGCGAAAAAGGGTCAGCTGCAATGGTTTCCGGCGATACATCCTCGTCCACCACCTGGTTGACGAAAGAGCTGTTGGCACCATTTTCCAACAGGCGACGAACCAGGTAGGCCAACAGATCCCGGTGCTCACCAACCGGAGCATAGATCCTGCACCGACACTTTTCCTGCGTCTTGAGCAACGCATACAACGGCTCCCCCATGCCGTGCAGACGCTGGAATTCGAATCTCTCCTTGTCAGGTGCCATGTGCAGAATCGCTGCGGCAGAGTGAGCGTTGTGGGTAGCAAACTGGGGGAAAATTCGGTCCGTCATACCGAGCAGACGCTTTGCATTGGCGATATAGGAGATATCTGTGGCAGCTTTTGAGGTGAATACCGGAAAGCCCGACATACCCTTGTATTGCGCCTGTTTGATTTCACTATCCCAGTAGGCACCTTTCACCAGCCGCACTGTGATCCGGCGGTTCAACTTTTCGGTAAGATCAAAGAGCCACTCAATGACATGGCCCGCACGTTGCCCGTACGCCTGAACTACGACACCGAAACCGTCCCACCCCGCCAGCGTCGGCTCGGACAACACTCGCTCGATCACTTCTAGGGAGAGCGTCTGCCTGTTGGCTTCTTCCGCGTCGATATTAATCCCCATATTTGCCGACTTGGCCAGCAATGCCAGGGAATTGAGCCTCGGTACCAGCTCGGTCAGTACCCGTTTGCGCTGGGCCAGCTCATAGCGTGGAAACAGGGCCGACAGCTTGACGGAGATCCCTGGGTTGGCATTGACATCATCACCTTCAAAGCTGGTGGCGATGGCAGCGATCGCCTGTGAATAGGCCAGGTAGTGACTCTCCGCGTCGGCATTGGTACGGGCCGCTTCGCCCAGCATGTCGTAGGAGTAGCTATACCCTGTCTCTTCCATGCCATGGGCTCTCGACATGGCGGCAGCAATAGTCTCGCCAAGCACAAACTGTCGTCCCATCTCCTTCATAGCCTGATTGACGGCACTGCGGATCACCGGCTCGCCCAGACGCTTGATCGCCCCACGCAAGTGTCCAACTGGCCCCGGGGGGTGATCCTGCAACACTTTGCCGGTCAGCATCAGAGCCCAGGTTGAGGCATTCACCAATGGAGATGTGGAGCGTCCCATGTGCTCTGCCCAGTTGCTGGGTGCAATTTTATCCTCGATCAGTGCGTCAATAGTTTCCGCGTCCGGCACACGCAGCAATGCCTCCGCCAGACACATCAATGCTATTCCCTCATCGGTGGACAGACCGTACTCAGCGAGAAAGACTTCCATCAGGCCGGGGGCCGACTGCTGCCTTATTCCATGAATCAGCCGTGCAGCATGGGCACAGATCCGTTGGCGTTCAGCTTCAGACAATCCTGCTAGATCGACCAGCTCCTTCAGGAGCTGGTTTTCGTCCGAATAGGTAATACGATCTATTGCCTGAACTGTGCCGTCTGTGTATTCAGCCGTCATGGACCCTCCTCACTGAGCCACCTGCACTGGGGGGATGTTTAAGATTGTTAGGCCTAGGAGCCTGTCCGAGAATAGGGGCCGTAGCGAGGGAAAACTGGTTTGAGTCAGATTTTATGATCATTTGAGGCGAATATTAGGCACATTTAACGAAAATGATCGGAGAATCTGGCCAAATCCAGCTTTTCCGCAGTAGGCTCACTGTTCTCGGACAGGCTCCTAGTACAAATACCTGATGACCCACATGTCTAAGCCACTGCTGGTCTCTCCCGCGTCTTAATACTATCTCCACCGCTCTGCGGTGCCTTGACGTGAAAACCGCCGCAGTATAGTGCTCATCAACGTGATAATGAATCATTGATTGTAGCTGCTTAGCCGACATTATCATCGGCAGATACCAGGTTTTGATCTGCACATATTGATACACAATACGGTGAAATATCTAGCTGTCAACCCCGTTGGATGAGGTGAGCAACACGAACCGCATCGATTGAGTCTCGACAGATGCGGTTCGCTAAAAAACAGCTCACCATATCCTACGAATCAGACAAATCGGACGGAAGGGAGTGAGTAATTGCTATTAATTTTGTATCAAAGCGATTGTATTCCAGGAGATAGAAAAAGCCAGTATGAGGAGTTTCTACAATGACGATGAAGGATATTCTCTACAACCGCTTGGCTCGGTGAGGATTAACAGTCTCAAAGGCATTGGCGCCGTTCTTACAGCTGTATACGCTAATCGCGTAAACATACTGGCGAGGTTGAATCGACGATCGAAACGATAGTAAAACTCCGCCAAGTATCTGGGAAGATGCATATCACTGACCTTTTGGTATGTTCCATTGAGTACAAAACTTTTTTTGTTGAATACATATTTATTTTTCTAGCTTCTCTCACAGTTATTGTTTCAGGAACAAATACTTCAGACTATATCTCACCTTTTTCATTGTTACTGGCGCTGTTTTTGATTCCTATTCTATGGCCACTAATTGGAACTCAGATAAGTTTACTAAACGCGCTGGGAAAACAGCAGCTAGAAAAAATGGATCAGATCTAGCAATAACAAAAGGGATAGCCAGGCTCCCTTTCACCGTGAAATGATAGGGCCGCGGTTTTTGTCTCATTAGTCTGTTTTTCCTTGTCACTGCCTTTTATCGGCAGCCTGCCGACTTTTTTTGGGCGTAACACTGACCGCTTTGGTGGCCAATCGCGCTCATGATGTGTGTCTGCCTGCCCT
>JAAELC010000572.1 GCA_024227135.1 Gammaproteobacteria bacterium | reverse complement strand
GTCTACATGACTTCCCCCTTCACCAAGCTTTACCTGGCGCAATAAGTAATTGATTTTAAGATCGGATGAGTTTTGAGGACCGACAGGTGGCCGGGATCCGCTCGATCTGGTCGTTGAACAATTCCCAGTCGACGGTGACCTCGCGCGGCAGGTCGCTGGTGAGGTAGGTGATGATCACGCCGACGATCGCGGTGGACACCTCCAGGCGCTTGGGTTTTTCGAGCAGCTGGATACCGCTGAGGCCGACCTTGACATAATTCGAACGGTCGAGGATCGGTTTGACCGTCGCGCCGTCGATCCTGACCGGGTTCCTGCCGAGCAGAAATTCACCGATGCGCTGCTTTAGCGGCTCGAGTTCGTCGATTTCGATGTATTCGGGGTCGCGCAGGCCGAGCTCCATCCAGGTTTCCAGGTCCTTGACCCGCGTGAGGATTTCGTGCCGCACCTCGTAGGGCTCGACGTAGAGAAACGACATCAGGGCCGACTTGTGGTGGCGCTTCAGGTTCGGGTTGTCGAAGCGGCTGTACCAGGGGTCCTGCCAGTCCAGGTTCAGCTTCGCCGCCTGGCCGAGGTAGCGGAAGTCGATCACCGGCACCGACTTGTGATAGGCGATAAAGCCGATGGTGACGTCGGCGATACCCTTTTCATCGAGCGGCGGCACCATGGTCAGCTGCTCGGGTTTGCGCGTGAATGGGTAGACGACCTCGGCGTAGAGCACGCGCTTGTCGGCCGGCGCTTCCGGCACGCGCTGGCGCGTCAGCGGGTTGATCATGCCCGCGAACGGCGATTTGCGATCGACGCGCAGGCGCGGTTCGACCAGTTCGAGCCGCGCCGGCAGCACCTCACCGGTCTCGATCACGAACTTAAAACACTCGCTGGCGAAGCTACGCATGCGTTCTTCGAGCGACGGTCGGCTTGTATCCGCCTCTGCAAGCCAGGCGTCCGGCACCAGCTCGTTAAACCTGTCCAGGTTGCCGATGTAAACCTCGAACACCAGCCGAATATGGTCGTCCATGACGTAGATCTCGGCAATGTTGGGCGCGGTCTCGGCGCCGGTCAGGTTGATCCAGTCGGCGCGGCACAAGGACAGGCCCAGCAGCAGCGCCAGCAACAGGCCTGCGCGAATCATTTGCATCGTAATTTCAAACTCCGGTTTCTTTGGTTCTTACGCACCGAATTGGAAATGTATCCGGGCATCCCGGACGCCCGCCAGGGCGGAATTATGACAAATCCGGTTGGCCGGAAACAACGAGACCGGCAAACGCCGGTCTCGTCGTGCGGCTTTGCCTCCCGCTGTTACTGGTTCGGCTTGTACCAGGGTTTCTGCTTGCGCCAGTCCATTTTCTGCAACTTGTACTTCTTCATGTGTTCATCAAGCATCCGGTTCTGCGCATTGAAACCCGGCCCCCACTCACCGCCGGAGATGAAGTCGCTCATCGGTGACGGACGTCCCCTTTCAGGCGGCGGCTGGCGGGTCGGTCCAGGTACGCCGCTGGCACGATCCGGGGAAACCGCCATGCGTTCCTTGACACCGTCCTTGGTGATATTCCAGACCATCATGTCCATGGCGATGGAGAGCGGTCCGTCATAGGTGGAGCGGATACGCAGGAGCAGCTCCTGATGCGCCTCCTCCATCGTATGATAGGCCACGGCGTGACGCGGCTTGATTTCGCTCATGATCTTGCCGAACGCCGGGCCCGAGGTGTGGAACTCGCAGCAGGCACGCCAGGCCAGCTGCGGCGGCTGGCCATAGTCTTTGACAAAGAACTCGGGTGTCGCAAACGCTTCGTGGATCGCAAAGTCCGCGTCCTTCGCATACTTGACGAACCACTTGTTCGGTGAGGTGTCGCCGCCGAAGACCAGCTTCATGCCAGCGTATTCGATAATGAAGCTGACCGGACCGTCGCCGGCATGGATGGCCGGAATAGAACGCACCTTGATGCCGTTCTGGTCATAGACGACCTTGTTGACGGCCTTGTAGTCGAATTCGTGTACGGTGATCTTGCCGGGGACAGGCGTGATCTTGTAGGCGCGGGTCTGGTAGTCCCAGTTGAACGCGCGGAGGAACCCGTCGATGGCATAGGCCGTGCCCATATCCTTTGTCTGCCCGCTCGGCCCCCAGACTTCGAGCGGCACCGGGCGGCCCGCGGTCCAGCCGCCTGCCCAGAGGGCGTTCAGGTCAGCCCAGTGGTCGGTGTGCAGGTGGCTGATAAAGACCTTGGTTAGATACTCGGCCGGAATCATCAGTGCGTTGAGGTTGCGCATCGAGCCGGAACCGATGTCGAAGATCAATTTCTCACCGTTGCCGAACTCGAACAGCCAGCAGGCCGAGGCCTGGCCGCGCCGCTGGTCGGGCATGCCGGTGCCGCAGGCGATAACGCGGACCTCGTTCTCGGCCAGCACCTCGGTACCGGGATAATAAACGTAGCGGTCGGGTGCGACCACGTTGGGGCCTTTGACTATGCCACCAGCAGCACTGGCCTTCGGGATCAACTGAATCTCGCGACCACTGTTTCCTATGACCCAACCGGTTGCAAGTATCGTCAGGGCCACTACCAAAGTGGTGCCTTTACTTACTGATAATGTCGGTTTCATAGAATGCTCTCCTCTATTATTGATGCATCTATTACTGCATCCACTTGAACAACGCCGATGGGGCGGCAGGAATCATATAGAATCGGAAATTCCAATCAGCACCTACCACGTCATCGGGCTGTATCACTGAGTAATACACCTCCGCACCAAAACGTACCGGCACCTTGCCCAACTGAACCGTCTTGTTAATGCCAAGACCTACGGGCAAGGTCACCTTGTTGCCGCTATCCTGTTCCCAGTTCATGATGATATTGGGTGCGGCGCCGATCGAAGTGGTCTCATCGAGGCTGTACATATAGAAGTACTGGAGGTTCATCATGTTTACAGAGTCACGATCGCTGTCACCCGCATAATCCCAGTACTGCTGCATCAGGCCACCCACCTTCCACTTGGGCCCCAGATAGACACCCAGGGCGGACGGTCCCGCCAGCCATTTGCCCGTACCCAAAATATCATCGGTGGCAGTCGGAAATCCCAGGTCGAAGCCTGCGCCCCACAAAAACTTACCGTTTCCCATGTCACGCGGTGTCTTTGGGGAAAACAGGCCCACGTAGTACATATCGCCAAAGCCGGTGGTTCGCCCATCGAACAGATCGATGGGCGCAGGTCCAGCACCGACAGGCGGAAGAACGATGGGTCCTTCTCCGCTGGAAAATTGCTTGTTAGCACTGTCTATTTTGTCCTGGTCAAGGGGCATGCTGGGCACGTTCCAGACCACACGGTTGATTAGGTTCCAGTCCTTGTTCAGGCTCTTGGGGAATTGGGCGATACCCATGTAGTTCCCCTTATTGGCAGTCTTGCCGTTTTCCGGGTTCTTCATCCTGACAAGGTCGAACTGGGTGAAGAGCATGGCGACATTACCCAAAGGATTGTCCATCAACGCCGACATCTGTCCCGTGGTCGGCTGACAGCCAGCCCTGATGATATCCCCGACATCGGCGCCCGGGTCCAACGCAAATGCCTCACACTCTTCCGATAACGGCGCATCGGCGTCGTCTTTTTCGATGTCTGCCTGCGCCAGGTACATCCCTTCGCCCAACCCGGGGAGATCTATGGAATTCGAATCGAGACCCCACTCGTCGGAAACGGCAGGAGAAGTCCAGGCCAGTGTCAATAACAGCGTAAGGCCCACCATCGTTAACTGGTTGGTGCCAGGCGTACGGTAGGAATTATGTCTGGATATTAAGGTATTCATTAGTTTTTCCTTACCTCTTGTCTTGCCTTGGCCGGATCCTGATTCGGAATTTTGCCCATCATGGCCTTGTGGCCACCAATAATTTTTCGAATCCGGGCAACTGCTAACAATCCCGGATACAGTTGCCCGTGCTTCTCGTCAGGATTTCGCATGATGTTGAAAAACCTTATGATAATTCCTCTTTAGTCTCATTAATCATTACTTCCAGCCAGCAATACTGCTGCCTCTCAGTCAAACAAGTACCTGACGGCAAAGCCGCTGCCAAAACGGCTTTTAACGTCCTGACCGCTACCTTTATTAGCCGCCTTTTCCATCAGGATCCCATCATGCCAATTCTCAGAATTTACATTCTGTATCTCACGCAGACAGATGTTGTACGATGATTCGATGAACGATGGCTGAGAGCGATCGGTCCTCCTCATAGGCGATCTGCTCTAAACTCTCCAGTTCCTGCTTGGTCACGAAGGTGACGACCCGTTTGGATCGTGCTGCTTTTGGCTCCGCGCGAGGTCGTCCGTACTTCTTTTTGTTCTGGGCTTGTTTCTTCTGTGTTTTCAATTGGATGATTCACTAGTAGGTAATTGGGACTACTATCGAAATACACAATCATGACTTTACCGGACCGGTCCAACTGGAAAAAAATGATATCATCGACTCCCACAGGCCGCTATCCACTATCAAACAAAATGCTATCCATTTTGTTTCAAAAGTGGCAGCTATTTGCTATTTTATTGATATGTTTTTTATCCAGCGTCCGTGATCCGAAAGAATGTCACCATTAGAAAATTTCCCTCTCTCGAATCATCTTTTATACGACGGACAAGACGTCGACGACGCGAGGGAGGTGTTGTCGCGACTGTTCACAGAAATTTCCATCGAACCGTCGGACACCCGCAAACCGTTTCGATCTCTCGTTTATGGCGTGGAACTTCCACGGATTTCCGTGTGCTATCTCCGGTTTGAAGGTGGCGCCACAGCCGGGCCAGTCCAACCAATGGATTTCCATACCCTGCAGTTGAATCCGACCGGTACTGTTACCTACGATACCGATGACGGCGTAGTTGCTGGCAGCGCAAGTAGAGGAGTAATGCTTTCTGCAGGACAAACGGTGCGAAACCACCATTCAGCAGCCAATGGTAACCTTGCGCTGATCGTGAAAGATGATGTCCTGCGCGATTACCAGTCTATGTGGACCGGGAAGACTCAGAGTCAGTCGCTCAAATTCCAACTTGACTTCGATCCCGAGGTTCCTCGAATCTCATCGTTCCTTGGTTTTGTTGATCAGTTTGTACAAAATCTCAATCGACCCGGCGGCATTCTCGAAATACCCGCTGCCGTTGCCAGCTTCGAGAATGCGCTGCTCACGTCGATGCTATTCAGCTTTGAGCACCAATTCAGTGAAAAACTGAACTCGGAGAAGGCCACGGCGAGTTTTAGGCAAGTCAGGAATATCGAGGATTACATCGAGTCCCATGCGAACCAGCCTATCGATATAGTAACCCTCGTCACGGTTAGTGGACTCAGCGCTGCCACGATTCATCGTACTTTCCGCAAACACCGTGAGTACACACCGATGCAATTTCTTAAGCAGACTCGAATGGGCCTGGTAAACCAACGATTGTTGATGGCCAGTTCATCAGATTCCGTCACGAGGATAGCCATGGAGTGTGGCTTCACTCATTTAGGACGCTTTGCCTCCGAGTATCGGTACCGATTCGGCGAAGATCCATCACAGACACTCAAACGCACAACGACCTAGAGAACTATTTGCTGAGATCTTTATAAGCGGCAGGGACATTCAAAGTGGGATGTACCCATTCGTATAAAGCATAGCCTTGAAATTCCGGGAGTGCTACACGCTCAACCGTTTGTTCAAGTGTAAGCCCCTCATCAATGGCATTTTGCACTTCTGTCTTAACTGCCTTGAGATAGTCGATGTGCCATTTCAGGTCAGAGCGGGCTATGACTGACCCATGACCAGGTACAACGTGCGCATCTTTTGGCAGAAAATTGTAAACTATTTCGAGGCTGTTCAGTGTTTCGATCAGATGGCCATCCAGCAGCCACGGTAATGAAGGTTTCATGGTAATAATCGGATTGCCGGTCCACATAGTTCTGGATTCAGGCTCCCAGATAAATAGGTCTCCGCCTGTTTGAGCAAAACCAAAATCGATGATTTCCACCATCTTGCCACCTAGGTCCAGTGTAATCCTTCCGCCTTCACCCACTAGAATATCGGCTGCAACCGGTTCAATTTCCTCAATACCGCGGCCTGTCCCAAAGTTTTGGATCATGAATTCGGTGTCTTTGACAAAGTGCTCGTCTATGTAGTTCTTAGTGACAACATGCTGAATAATCTTGGTTTCTTTCGGCAAGTACATATTGCCGTACGAGTGGTCACCGTGAAAGCTGGTGTTGACAGCATACAAAATCGGCTTATCACTCTGATTGCGAATTAAAACCTGAACCTGTTTATGCAAACGTTCGTTTAACATCGTATCAATCATCAGCACGCCTTTTTTACCCACCACAAAACCACCACTGGTGGCGACCGGCAAGCCTTTTCTCTCAAACTCTCTGGCATTGTTGGGATAATACGCAAACACACCGGGTGCTAACTTTTCCGATTCAAGCACTACTTGATTGCCGTCCCAAACCGGTTCCCCGGCAGAAAGCGTGGAACTAACCAGTGAAAGGGCAATAAATGTCATCAGTTTATTCATTTTCCCATTCTCTCGTGAAGTGTGTCTTTGGTGTGTTGTCGCCATAGCTGAACTGCGCGCTAATAGCTCAGGTACTGATAGCTGTCATCACGGCGATCACGCCTGCCGCGATATTTGTCTTCATAGTTCTCACTCCAGATCGCCGTCGCATTCTGGTTCTGGTTCCAGTCGAAAACAGTCGAACGATGCTTGATTTTCCAAACACCATCACGACACTCGAATAGAAAATGATGACGGCCGCCCAAAATTCCCTCCTTATCCACACCGTCCTCATCGTGCACATGAAAGACCCAGACATAACATTCTGCCTTAGCACTGGCGCCATCAATTTCGATCAAAGGATTACTGATCCGATGCTGCGTTACCTTGAGCGCACGAAAACCTTTCATCGCGGGTTCGACAAAGGCATGTGCATTATCGTTATAGAAAAACAAATCTGGAAAAACCGGGTCCTGATGCTCTTCGATTGCATCTTCCCAGTATGTTGACTTCATCAATTCACCATCGACACGATCAAGCGCCCGGGCAAACTTGTACATCACCTCAGTCATTGCCTGTTTGTCTAACAGTTGCTGAAGTTGCTCCTGCATGTCCATTTATAACCCCCCCCTCACGGGTTATTCGTCACTATCGACTCACTATAGTTGGCAACAAACTAAAATATAACTACCATTAATCGCATACCTATTATTCGAATATGGAATAGATGAATGGGCCAGATCGCCTCCATGCGCGCCTTTGTCACGGGCACACTCAACAGAAATAGCGGCTCGTTTAACATGCGGGCCGCGTTATTAGGCCAAGGGATTACCGCTCTACCCATCTGGATGGTAAAGCCGTACTTGAAAAACGGAATGCTTGTACAAGTACTATCTGACTATGAAGCCGAAAATATCCCTTTTAACGCCGTTTACCCAAAAAACAGATATGTCCCTTTGAAGGTTCGCAGTTTTTTGGATTTTCTGAAACAACGCTTGGAAAAAGAAGTCCTGCTTGAGCATTAATGGCAGGCCAACAGGCTGATAAGATTCCTACCTGTGGGCAATTTATAATTCTCACCTGAAAACGATAGCTTGGACAGTCTCTTTCCTGAGGGCGACCTTCCTTATCCTTCGCTGTCATCAAGGACCTGTGGATGCCTCTCGTACATCTTCTGAGCACGATCGCCAAACTTCTTGGACCTGGTGGTACGAGGGCTGTTTTATCTGACAGCCTGCTCGTGAAGCAGCAACTCCTGGTCATTAATCACTCTCGCCGAAGGGCGCCCAATCTCTCAGCAATCGATCGATTTCTGTTGGTCTTCTGGTTGTTGTTACTTGATCCACACCGCCTCCGCCGAGCCGAGGTGATTATCCGGCCATCAACACTTTTGAAATAGCACGACATGCACAAGAAACGAAAGTATCGACTGCTGTACTCAGGAAAGACGGGACCCAAGAGCCCGTCAAAGAACTTATACAAGCCATCATCGAGCTTTCGCCAGGGACAACCTAGAAAAAAAGAATAATACTGCCCGCAACGGTTAACAAGACATTGGCAAACGCATAGGCACCGGTGTAGCCCAGTGACGGTATTGAACTATTGGCCGCTTTGGTCACCACGCTGAGGGATGCGCCACTAGTCATCGACCCGGTTATGCCACCAAACAGTAACACCGGGGGAATCTTAAGTACTTTCCTGCCAAAAAAGTAACCAACAAGAATGGGGGTAAAGGTAACCATGATACCGGCCAATACCAAAACTGGCCCCGCGCTCGCAAACGTTTCAATGATATCGCCGCCAGATCGCAGACCGACGCCGGCCATAAAGAGTAACAGTCCGAACTCCATGAGTATCCAGCGCGCCGCATCCGGCAGCCGACCGAAGGTGGGATAGATACTGCGCAAGTAACCAATGGCAAGTCCAGCCGCGAGCAAGCCACCCGCCGACCCCAGCCCGATCGATAACTGCCCGACATTGTCGATGGCTACAAAAATCCGCACATAGTTGGCGAAGGCTGCTGATCCGACAGATTTATTGAGAATGGTCGTTGTTGACCAGCAGATCTGCCGCAGGAAGTGACACCAAGCAAATAATCAGGTAAAGAGAGAGGGCCGTTGAGACAGGTGCGGTACCGGGTCTCGACCTGACCAGTCCCCCGATACCGCACCCCCAGCCGTGCAAAGCACGAGCTTGGATAATTATGTATCCATTGTTCCCTTTATTCCAGTTCTCATCGGCTTTTGGTGCCGATGGAGAATACTGCCCGCCTTTACAACTGTGCCCGCTGTCACCAACAGGTAACGATCTGCAGCCACTGCGATCGAGGCAATATCTATTGCGGTAAGTCGTGCGCAGGTTTGGCTCGCAAGCGCTCATTGAGAGCGGCCGGCAAACGCTACCAAAACACCCGTCCCGGCCGTTTGAAACACGCCGATCGTCAGCGCCATTACCGATCCCAGGGTAAGAAAGTGACGCATCAGGGTTCCCCGGTACCCTCCACCAGTGATCCACTGCCCACTCGATCAGAACCGCCGGAACCGGTTGTCGCTAGTGAGAATAATTCGATTCGCTGTCATTTCTGTGGACGTCTGTGCAGTGACTATTTACGACTGGATTATCTGCATCGGACCACTTCGTTGCGCGACTCTGACCGAGAAATCATTCATTGGTCATCAACACCACGGGCACAGGCCCCTTGAGGGTTGTTGATGGCGGCAGATAGGAGGACGAACCTTGGCCATTGATAAAGAACTGGAAGCAAAAATACTACGTTACCACCATGTTGAGAAGTGGAAGGTGGGTACGATTTCCCGGCAATTGCGTGTCCATCACGATGCCGTGGATCGGGTGTTGTCTCAGGCCGGACTTCCCAAGGTAGAGCGATCTGACCGCCCTGCCATGATTGATCGCTATCTGCCTTTCATCACCGAGACACTCAAGCAGTACCCCACGCTCACGGCCAGCCGCCTCTACGAGATGGTGCACCAACGAGGCTATGGTGGTGGGCCGGACCACTTCCGCCACCAGGTGGCAGGCTTGCGCCCCCGACCACAGTCTGAGGCCTTTCAACGCCTGAAGACCCTGCCCGGCGAACAATGCCAAATGGACTGGGGCCACTTCGGTCACATCACCATCGGTAAAGCTCAGCACAAGCTGATGGCCTTTGTCTTGGTGCTCAGCTACTCGCGCCGGATCTTCCTGCGTTTTTATCTCAATGCCCGGATGGCCAACTTCCTACGCGGTCATGAGGCCGCCTTTACCGCCTGGAATGGTGTCGCCAGGGTCTGTCTCTACGACAACCTTAAAAGCGCCGTACTGGAGCGCCAGGGAGAGGCGATCCGTTTCCATCCCACCCTGTTGGAGTTCGCTGGCCATTACCGTTTCGAGCCCCGCCCGGTGGCCGTGGCCCGGGGAAATGAAAAAGGCCGGGTGGAGCGGGCGATTCGTTTTGTACGCGATCGTTTCTGGCCGGCTCGGAAGTGGACCGACCTGGATGATCTCAATGCGCAGGCGCAGGTTTGGTGTGATGGCTGGCCGATGGATCGTCCCTGCCCGGAGGATCGTTCGATCTCGGTACGTCAGGCCTTCGCGCAAGAACAGCCGTTACTGCTGGCTTTGCCGGATAATCCTTACCCCACCGACGAACGGGTGGAGGTCGCTATTGGCAAAACCCCCTATGCCCGCTTCGAGCGCAACGATTACAGCATCCCCCACACCCATGTCCGGCGAACACTCACCGTCTCTGCCTCTCCCACTGAGGTACGCATCCTCGACGGTGCACAGGTCATTGCCACCCATCCGCGTAGCTATGACAAAGCACAACAGATCGAAGACCCCCGCCATATCGAGGCGCTGACGGTGGTCAAACGGCAGGCCCGGCGCCACCGCGGGCAGGATCGTCTGATCCAGGCGGCACCCTGTGCCCGTGAACTGCTGACCCAGGCCGCCGTGCGGGGAGACAACCTCGGTTCCATCACGGCCGCATTATTGCGCCTGCTCGATGACTACGGCAGTCAGGAGTTGGAAGTGGCGATCACCGAGAGCCTGAGGCGAGAGGTACCTCATCCCAACGCCGTTCGCCTGACGCTGGAACGTCGCCGCGAAGAGCGGGACCAGCCACCTCGGATTGGCATTCGCATCGATGATAAGCGAGCACAAAAACTGGTGGTACGTACCCATGATCTGCACAGCTATGACCAACTGCAAACCCCACAGGACAACGATCCCGAAGCAACGGAGGAAGGTGACGATGACGATACGCAAAACTGAAGATCTGCTGATGGCACGCGCCAAGGAATTGAAGCTCTATGGCCTGCTCGCGCACTGGGATGAGATCGGCGAAACCCACTGGATCCAACCCCTCATTCAGTGGGAGGAACAGGAACGCGCTCGTCGTGGACTGGAACGGCGCTTGAAGAGTGCACGACTGGGGCGTTTCAAGCCACTGGCCGACTTCGACTGGTCCTGGCCCGGACAGTGTGACCGTGAAGCCGTCAATGACCTGATGCAGCTTAACTTCCTCGAACAGGCGACCAATGTCATCCTGGTCGGCCCCAATGGGGTCGGGAAATCGACCATCGCCCGGAACATCGCCCATCAGGCGGTCTTACAAGGTCATAGTGTGCTCTTTACCGGTGCCAGCCAAATGCTCAACGAATTGGCGGCCCAGGATGGCGACAGTGCGCTCAAGCGTCGTCTGGCCCAGTACACACGGCCTCATTTGTTGGCTATCGATGAGGTAGGCTATCTCTCTTACTCCAATCGTCACGCCGATCTGCTGTTCGAGATCGTCTCCCGGCGCTATGAAGAACGATCGACGTTGATTACCACCAATCGCCCCTTCCAGGAATGGAGTGAAGTCTTTCCCAACGCCGCCTGCGTGGTCTCCCTGGTTGATCGCCTGGTCCACCATTCAGAGATCATCACTATTGAAGGAGAGTCCTACCGGCTCAAAGAGGCCAAGGAACATCGGCAACGACAAGTAGCAAACCGAAGGAAACGTAAGACCACTCGTAAAAAGGAGAATACTCCATGAGCCGGTCCATTATTCCCGAGAATCTGTCGGGACGCGAAGCGATGCTTATCTACGATCTACTGAGCGCGATCCAAGATGAGATCTGGAATCACTATGAGACGCAATTGATGGAGATTATCCAGGCAGAGTACTCGATCGCCCCCCCAGAATGGGGATACGCTGAAAACAGCGAAAATCTCAACGATGAAATACCTTTTTGAACAGACATAAAAACGGAGGCTCTTCCGAAAGACCGGGTGGAAGAGAGGGAGGAGCAATACCCTCCCTCTCGTGCTCGTCAGACCGTTGATGATCTATTCGCCATCTAAGTGCGAATTTAGGCAGCCGCTAACAGACATTGACGGCAAATAACCCGATGACGACACCGATAGCGATACCAAACGCAAAAGTGACCATATCCGTCTCGGCAATTTCCCGCTCTACGTGCCCGATTTCTTCGCCCAGCAGGTCAACGTTTTCGTGTGGACCCACAACCGTAAGAATGTCACCTTTACGGAGCGTGAAATCGGTGGTACGGGGAACTTCCATGCGCATGCGTGTCACGCTTGTCAGCAATACACCGAACCTATCAGCAATATCCAGTTCCGCGAGCGATTTACCGACAGCCTTTTTATCAATAACTACGATTTGTGCTGACTCCGTGAACTGGGCAGTACTCATCTCAGGTGTTATTTCTTCACCTATTTTCGAGATAACTTTGGTGAAATATTCAACCGGCGCCAGAATATGCAATTCATCGCCTAACTGGAGAAATGCTTCCGGCCCCGGCTCAATAAACTCGTTATTCCTTCTCAGCCTGACTACCGAGGCTTTGCCCCAGTATTGCTCTTTTAGTTGTTTACCGGAGATCTTCGTGATTTCCTCGCTGGTGACACGATAAATCCGCGCTGACACGTTTGTCGGTTGCACCGCCGCTGCAGATTCTGCTTTGGCCTCCAGTGCCTTCGCTTCCTTTTCCAAATCGATACCCAGTAGTTGCGGAAGTAACTTGATAATGGCAATTAAACCGGCCAGCCCGAAGATATAGGTAATGGCGTAACCGGTTGCTACATTGCCTATCATGGCATCAGCCGTTATCCCTTCAGGTGGAGCGACCTGCCCGGTGCGGAGAGCCTCCTGTGCAGCGGCAAGCGTGGGCGAACTGGTCAAGCCACCCGCCAACAGTCCCGCAGATGTACCCGGTGAAAGTGACAGGAGTTGCGCCGCTATAACCGCAATCGTGAACCCCGTTACGGCAATGACCGATGCAAGCAGAAAGTACTTAAGTCCATCGGTTCTCAACACTGTTGTTGCCGGTGTATAACCGCGGCTATTTGCCGCTGTTAGGCAGTGTCTGGAGGGCGATAGAGGCCGCCTGATGCATCTGATGCTCCGGTCCGGTTCTCGGATATCAGAACGGGAT
>JAAELC010000571.1 GCA_024227135.1 Gammaproteobacteria bacterium | reverse complement strand
GCTCACAGCGCGGGCGACTCGAATGCGTTTCGTGGTCCGATTCAGCATGCCCGCAGTCGTCGCCGCCGTCATCAGAAGACGATGAGATCCACCGCCGTTTGCGTTGTTTTACACCCGGCTTTTGGCGTCTCTTGCGAGCACGCCCGCAGCCGTCGCTGTCGTCATCAGAAGACGGTGAGATCCGCCGCCGTTTGCGTTGTTTTACACTCGGCCTTCTGAGTCGTTTTGGGGGGCAGTCTGGTGATTCCAAATCCGTTGAATACCCGTCATCCCGACAAGCGTGCCTTTCTGGTGCTGAAGGAGGCGGTGATTGAGATCCGACACAGGCGTCCTCGCCTGTCGGCCGTTGCACTTGCTGTTGGTGTGTCTGGCGCGTGCGAATAGTAGAGGCTCGCATCCGACCCAAGTCCTCCGGGGGTTGCGATTCAGTTGTATCACCGTGGTCTGACGATTCAGCTGTGTCTCTGTGCATCCGATACAAATCCTCCGGTGTTTGAGATTCAGTTGTATCTCCGTGGTCTGTTGCGTCTTCGTCGCCCGAGTTGGTCGTGGGACCAGAGAGCACATTCGTTTGTAAGGGGACTGGATCCTGCATAGCACTGGTATTTCTGTGTGATATGATATACAGTCCCTGTACCCATATCTGAGGAGGACGTGTTTTTTTAATATGTGTGTATGCGCTTCATTACTCTGACACTGGAAGCAGAACACCTCTGGAATCAAAAAATTCAGAAATTATTGCTATTGTAATTTTAATAGTAGAAAAGAACACGTGCGCATACGCGAATGCCATCCCACCACGATGTTAATGGACCCCCCCCATCCTTCACCACACACTGGTTGCACACAGACCAGTCCCCTCGGTCGACGAGCCATTACCGCATGTAGTGCCTGCTCTCATCCCCAGCAGTGCTGCCTCATCATCGGTAATGCATTAGGAGAGATCCACATTTTCCCGC
>JAAELC010000570.1 GCA_024227135.1 Gammaproteobacteria bacterium | reverse complement strand
CCGATCTAATCTGAAGGCATCCGAGTCAGCCTGGTTCAAACGAATTCACCTTATTCGCCAAAGTTCGTCGAAAATCTAAGAGGGATCCGAGCATTTTTTCGATTCGTTCCCTATTTTCTAAAGCTGTGGAAAACCGTCGGAGCGGCGGATATTCTCCACGTGTTAGCTAATTCAGGTTGGTCATGGCAGTTATATGCGGCTCCTGCTGTCTGGATCGGGTGGATTAGACGGACTCCAGTCATTGTAAACTATCGAGGAGGAGAGGCAGGAACGTATTTTAGTCAGTCAATAGACAGGGTGCGCCCGACAATGAATAAGGCAAGCGCTGTAGTGGTGCCGTCAGGCTATTTGAAGGCAGTTTTTCAAGAGTACAGTATAATTGCCGACGTCATTCCCAATATCATTAACTTAGAGCGATTTACGCCCGGCGAAAGGAGAGCAACCGCAAGTTCTACCGGCGCACATCTGATCATAACCCGCAATCTCGAACCAATATACGGTATAACAACAGCGATTCACGCAATTTCCATACTGCGAGAATCGTTCCCGGATATTCGACTTTCAGTGGCTGGAAGCGGACCGCAGAAAGGAGATCTCATGGCGTTGGTCGATCAGTTGGGCCTTGGGGAAAACGTGATTTTTACCGGAAAAATTGGTCCGGATGAGATAGCGTCCATGTACAGGAGTGCAGATATTATGCTCAATCCTACTACTGTGGATAATATGCCGAACTCCGTGCTTGAGTCGCTCGCGTGTGGTGTTCCAGTGGTGACGACAAATGTGGGTGGTGTACCCTTTATCGTTGAAGATGGAAAGACTGCATTGTTGGTAGATCAAGGCGATTCTGAGGGAATGGCTGAAAAGGTATGTAGTTTGTTGGAAAACCCGGAACTCTACGCTCGACTGGTTAAGAATGGATTGGCCGAAGTTAAGCAGTACTCCTGGTCGGAAGTGGGAGATTGCTGGATAAGTCTTTATAAAAAGCTCGAACTGTCACCTAAGAGTCGCTGAAATTAATAAATGTCCGGAAACTGTGCTGGATGAACTGCGCAGCAGTGAATGGCTTGGGCAGGATGCCCAGGACCGGTGCCCAAGCGAAGCAGGAACAGCGCCGCGGCTGGATGGTTCAGATTCAAGGTGTGGAAAGGGGCGCATAGTTGTTCTATCGTAACTGCTCACCCCCAGAGACTACCCCCCATGGGTGGTCTGTGGAGGAAGTGTCTTTGGCAGAGATGCCAAAGCCAAGTCTACAGGGAGGTATTGACGACGCCTTCTGGAACAGATCACCCATGGGGGGCGAGTAAATACGTTCTATCTAACTTTCCCACAACACGGAAGCTGAGCTAAAAAGACCAGCAAGACTGGACATTTCGTTTTTTCCGCGGCCCTGAATACCCATATCTACCTGAAATTAAAATGATTAAATCGCTAATTGCCCGCCAGCTGGTCTATCCTTTTCATGAATACCTGCTTAAACGACCAACATTTGGTTATTTAGCTGAACTTGAAAAGAGCCAATGGCTATCTCAAGAAGGAATAGGCAAACTCCAGGAAGAGAAACTGACCCACCTGCTCCAGAAAGCTGAAAGGCACTGTCCATGGCATCGAAAGCGTATCAATGAAGCTGAAGTCGATCTAAGTAGCCCTCTTTCACTCCATGATCTGCGCCGAATACCGACCATGGGTAAACAAGACGCAGTTAAACACGGGGACCAGATGGTATGGCAAGGTGTACCAGGTGGCATATACAAATACAATACCGGTGGTTCCAGCGGCGAACCTTTGATCTTCTATTACGGGCGCAGGCGCCAGGCATCAGATGCTGCTGGTCGCATGCGGGCCAGGCGTTGGTGGGGGGTAGAACCAGGCGACCCGGAAGTATATCTTTGGGGTGCACCTGTTGAACTAAACAATACAGATCGTATTAAGACGCTTCGTGATCGTCTTTTGAATCAAATGGTGTTAAACGCGTTTGATATGTCCCTTGAACAAATGGACAGCTATGCAAAGGCGATCCAGTTTCAACAACCTCACTGTATATACGGTTACGCAAGCTCATTGGCGCTGTTGGCAGCGCACATGCTCGATCGACAGATCAAATTGAACTTGGCAGACCTGAAGGTTGTGTGTACCACTGGTGAACCCTTGTTCGAGCATCAACGTCAACTCATCACTGAAGCCTTCGGGGTTGCTGTGGCAAACGAGTTCGGCAGCCGCGACCTGGGATTTACCGCCCATGAGAATTCCCGGGGTCAATTGTTATTGATGAGTGAGAGTATCGTTTTGGAAGTTCTGGATGAACAGGGGCATCCTGTTAAACCAGGTGAAACCGGGGAAGCAGTAATAACTGCACTCGAGTCATTCGCTCAGCCCTTTATACGCTATCGCACTGGCGATGTGGTTCGGCTTTCCGATGAGAGTTGTGAAGAGGGTCGTGGACTTCATGTCCTCGGGGAAGTGATGGGCCGTACAACTGATTTCATCGTGGGGGTTGATGGCACCATCATGCATGCTCTTGCAGTGATTTATATTTTGCGCGCAATCGATGGGGTAGCGGAGTTCAAGATCATACAACACACGGTGAAAGACATAGAAGTCAGGGTGGTGCCCAACGCGCGCTGGCGGGATGAGGGGCGGCTCGAGATTGAAACCGGACTGAAGAAACGACTCGGGCAGGAGGTTCGGGTAGATCTGAATCTAGTCGAGCAGATTCCGGTGGAAGCGTCTGGGAAGCATCGTTACGTGGTCAGCGAGGTGAAGCTGACGGATTCTCTCAAGAAAGCTTCACAGCAGTCGATTAGTTAGCGGTTCCACATAGAAAAGTATTTATAACACCAGATAAACATGGATATTGCCAAGCTTGCCGCCTTACCCTTCCGTTATCGGCCCTGGAGAGCACGTCATGCCAGGCTGATCATTGCTGATTTACTCAAACCGAACTCTCAGTCTGCGCAGCCACATAAAGCCCATCTTCAGGGGGCCATTGACTGGCTGTGTCGTGCCCAGGATGTGAGGGATGGCAAGGAGGATGCAGGAGGGGTTGCCGCCGGCTGGAGTTTCGAAGATGATTGGCTGCCTGGTTATCCCGAGACTACCGGCTATATCATTGAAACATTTCTTGCCGCTGCTGAAATACTCGCTCGACCGGATCTGATCGAGCGGGCCGGCCGTATGATCGACTGGGAGCTTTCCATTCAGCTTGCAGATGGCGCGTTCCCGGGGCATTTCGGGGAGCCGGGCAGCCAGCCGGTTATTTTCAATACCGGGCAGATTATGCACGGTATGATTGCAGGCTATACCGGTATGGGCCGGGAAGATTGTCTTACAGCTGCCGTCAAGGCCGGATACTGGCTTACACGACAGCAGGATGACAGCGGTTGTTATCTTCGGTTCGAACACAACGGAATTCCCCACGTCTACAACACGAGGGCAACCTGGGCACTGCTTGGGACGGGATTAATCACCGGAGAGACGGAGCTGACCCAGGCTGCGAAACGGCATCTGGACTGGGCGCTGGAGAGACAGACACCCAGTGGATGGTTCAGAGAGAACGCATTCACAACAGACCGGTCACCATTCACCCATACAATCGCGTATGCCATGCGAGGGTTTCTCGAATCCGGTGTACTGTTGAGTGAAGATCGCTATATTGAGGCTGCTCGAAGAGCGGGACGAGGTGTTGCCGAGGCCCAACGTGAGGATGGCTGGCTTGCCGGTACCTATGGGGATGATTGGCAGGCCGATGCCGGCTACTGTTGTCTCACGGGACTGGCTCAGATGAGTCTCAACTGGACCCGATTAGCGCAAGTAACAGGCGATGAGAGCTTTCGCACTCATGCCCGTGCCGGATTGGAATACCTCAAGCGCACCCATCGTCTCACCGATTCCGATGAAGTCATTCGGGGCGGCATTGCCGGATCTTCACCCATTTGGGGCGACTACTCCAGGTTCGAATACCCCAATTGGGCAGCGAAGTTTTTCGCCGATGCGTTGATAATGGATGAGCTAGATATTCCGGTACCGCCGGTTCCGGAGATCGGGAGTACAGAGAAAGATGGATAAACTGAGAATTATGGTACTTTGCGGTCAATCGCCAAGGCATTTGTACGTTGCAAACACACTCTGTAGCGCCGCTTCAGTGCTGGCTGTTGTCCACGAGACCGGTGGCGAGTGGAACACTCGTAAACTACTGAAAAAACTAAGGCCGGACAACCTGGCCCGTAAAGTGTGGCGCTGGTTGAGAGATCGCCGCCGATACACAGGGAATCAGGAGGAGAAGTTTTTCTTCGGTGACAACGAAGCAGCATTGAAATCTCCGGATCTGGTGCGTGAGGTACCTCATATCAATCATCCGGATGTGGTTCGATTAGCCGACGAACTGCAACCCGATCTTATTGCGGTGTTCGGTACCTCTCTGATTCGAGGGGAGTTGTTGCGCAAGGGTCGGCTGGGAATGATCAATCTTCACGGCGGGTTGTCCCCGGAGTACCGGGGTTCGGACTGCACCTTCTGGGCTTTGTACAATGGAGAACCGGAGAAAGTTGGTTGTACCATCCACTATATCGATGCCGGGATAGACACCGGTCGATTGATTGCCCATGTAAGTCCCGAGGTCTATCCCGAGGACGACGAATTGACGTTGTTCTGGCGATCGGTAAAAGAGAGTGCGACTGTCTATGCCGAACTCATGCAACGGCTTGCGCAGGGGGATAAGCTGGGTGAAGTACAATCGGACAAAGGCAGACTCTATCTGTTCAAGCGCCGTGGATTGAGGCATGAGCAAAAAGTTAATTGCATGCTGCAAGAGGGTTTACTGAAAGACAAAAAGCTTGGGCTGAGGGTCCGGTGGTTTGGAAATAAGGCTTAGGGAAGAGCCTGATGCTGACCGTGGTCGCTCTGATCGGCTTTTGGATTGCTGCGGTTACGGTGCTGCTTATCGTTTATCATAAGAGTCTGCTGGCTCTGTGGCGTGAACCGGTATTGCGTCAGCCGGTGTTGATCGTGGAGAGTGACGACTGGGGCGCAGGTCCGCTTTCTCAAGCCATAGCATTGGAGCGGATTGCCGGGATTCTTACCGGATTCGTTGATGAGGGCGGGCGGCGGCCTGTTATGACTCTGGCTCTGATTCTTGCAGTTGCTGATGGTGCTGCCATTCGAGCGACCGGGCAGTATCAAAGAAGAAGCTTGAGAGACACCGAGTTTCGCCCGATCCTATCGGCTTTGCAGCACGGAGTCGATCAGGGAGTATTTTTTCTGCAGTTGCACGGCATGGAGCATTACTGGCCGGCAAACCTCATGAGTTCGTCCGATCCCGAGGTTTTCAGCTGGTTGCGAAGTGAACAACCCCAGGCTACTGAACTGCTGCCAGCTCATCTGCAAAGCCGCTGGTTGGATACCAGTACACTGCCATCGACCCCGCTACCCTCTGCAGAGATTGCGGATGCAGTGAAGCAGGAGATTGCTTGTTTTACTGAGCTGTTTGGACAGGTTCCCCAGGTGGTCGTACCTCCGACCTTTGTCTGGGATGACAAGGTGGAGACCGCTTGGTCGGAGAACGGTGTAGAGGTTGTGGTAACCCCAGGCTTGCGTAACCAGTGTCGAGATGCCCGGGGGGCACCAGGTTGTGCTGGTGACGCCATACGTAATGCTGATAGCGCGCATGATTTGACCTATATTGTGCGGAATGATTATTTTGAGCCGGAGCGGGGGCACACTGCAGAAGATGGTGTTGCTGCACTAGGGCACCGGTTCAGGCAGGGAAGGCCTTGTCTGCTGGAAACCCATCGTTCCAATTTCGTTGGTAGCGACGCGCGCAATTCCCTGGTTGAATTGCAACGGTTGTTCGAGCTGACTTTAAAGTACTCTCCCCGGGTTTGCTTTATGAGTTCGATCGATCTATGCGAGGCGATGATTGGCTCCAACGGTCCGCTGCTGGAAACGCGACTGCGGTATCGTTTTCCACCCTGGGTGGCACGCTTGCAGGAGCTGCATCGCTTCTGGAAACTTGGGCGGTTGACGGGATTGGCAACACTACTTCGAGTCCTCGCGAGTGCCTGTGGACGAGACGAATCGAAACACTGAGTTGATTGGAATCTTATTAGTTAGACAATTTGAAAATGACTGACAATACCCCTCCACCGTTATTGATGATCACCCAGCTTTTCCTGCCGACCAAGGGAGGAACCGCGGTTTCGTTCGATGATGATTTCCGTCGCCTCGGTGGGAAGGAAGTGCATATCATTACCGATGATGTGCCGGGTGGTCTGGAGTTTGACAAAAATCACCCCAACAGTGTCCATCGTTTGATCCTTAGACGTCGGCCCTGGATGAAGCCCGAGTCGCTGTTTATATACGCTAAGCTGCTGTACAGGTCCCTCTGGCTGACACTCACCAAAGGTTGCAAAGCCGTGTTTGCTGGTCGGGCTTTACCAGAGGGACTCGTCGCCCTAATCACCGGACGGCTGACCGGACGCCCGGTGTTGATATACGCCCATGGTGAAGAGCTGACAGGCTGGGGACGGGGTAGAAAGTTTCAGGCGATGTGTTATGCACTGGGGCATGCTAATTGGGTTTTATCCAACAGCGATTACACCCGTGAGCTATTGGTCAACCTGATTGGCGTTCAGCCCCAGCGGGTGGCGGTAATTTATCCTACCGTTGATGAAAACCGCTTCCAGCCCGGTTTGCCTGCAGATGATTTACGCCAGTCTCTGAATCTGACCGGCGAACATAAGCTTCTTCTGTCAGTCGGTCGGCTGCAGCCACGAAAAGGATTTGACAATCTGATACGAGCACTGCCGGCTTTGCTGGATCAAGGGTTGGATACCCACTATGCCTTGATCGGTATCGGCGATGAGCCGGCCAGGCTGGTTGACTTGGTTCAGCAGGTGGGCGTAGAGGAGCGCGCACATTTTCTTGGTCATGTGTGCTATGAGGATTTACCCCGCTGGTACAATGCCTGTGACCT
>JAAELC010000569.1 GCA_024227135.1 Gammaproteobacteria bacterium | reverse complement strand
TATTGCTCCGCCAGATGACGCTAAAGTTCGGTGAACCCAACGACGAGGTTATGAGAAGACTCAATGCCGCTGATGCCGAAACCTTGCTGCGATGGGGTGAGCGGCTGTTGTCAGTAGACTCATCAGATGATGTTTTCAAGACCTGAGAGCCTTGTGTGGGAGCGGGGCTGAAGAGCAGGATCAGGTCTTTTTTTTAGCGTCGTATCGGGGTAAGCGAACCACTCAGGCCGTCGTTGAAGAATTTGCTAAGCCCTCTACCGCCAATGAAGGCAGTCAGGGAAGACCCGGCAGTATAGGGAGGATCCAGGATAGGCGCTCATGCCGAGTGACATCAAGGCCTCGACGGGTAATTGCCTGTCGGGGCTTTTTTACAGCTGTCAGTTGGTGAGCAGCGGTCGGGTCAGCAGGCGCAAGCGTTAAAGATCTTGGCGCACTACCCAAGATTGGCAATACCCTCTGGTATATCGCTACAGCAGGAGACCAATGGCTCGCACTGTTGAGCTTTTCCGCACCCGCCCTCAAATGTTCTGCACGGGATCAATGGGTCGGATGGGGGTATCGCCACCAGTATGATCGGCTTAATCTGGTGGCCAATAATTCACGTTTTCTCATCCTGCCCGGTTGCCATCACAGAAATCTGGCTTCGCAGATCTTGTCCCAGTGTAAACGCCGGATTCAGCAAGATTGGTTGGATCGTTTTGGCTACCCCCTGCTACTGCTCGAGACCTTTGTGGATCCCGGCCGTTACCACGGCACTATCTACCGTGCCTCAAACTGGATACTGGTCGGCTCAACCAAAGGGTACCGACGTACCCGAGAGGGATATAGCGAGCGGACAGAATCCGTCAAGCTGGTCTTTATGATGCCACTCCAGCGCAATGCCTGCGCACTGCTCTCTCGTCCCCGACTCAATGACCGTTACCAGACAGGACGTGCGAGAATGAAGCTGACAGCCAATCAGATGCTATCCCTTTACGATTTCTTCAAAGCCATTGATGACCCGCGCAGAGCGCAGGGAAAAAAACATCAGATGGCTACGACGCTCTCCCTTGCAGCGGCAGCGATTCTCTGCGGTATGCGTGGCTACAAGGATATTTCCATCTGGGTACAATCGCTTGGCGACAAGGCTCGCAGCCGTTTCAGATGCAGGAAAAGAAAGGGGAAATATGAGGTGCCTAGCCGTACGGTGATTCGTAATGCCTTGATAAATGCTGATCCAGAACAGTTGAACCAAGCACTGAACGCCTGGAACGCCCAATATGGCCGTAGGGATGAGAGTCTGGCCATTGATGGCAAAACCATGTGTAACGCCATCGATGAAACAGGCAGACAGACCCATATCATGAGTGTGATTGGCCATCAGAGCGGCCAATGCTACACCCAAAAAAAGTCGGCACACTCCCTGTAAAAGGTAGTGATGAAGAAAAGCAGACCAAT
>JAAELC010000568.1 GCA_024227135.1 Gammaproteobacteria bacterium | reverse complement strand
CACCCCCCAGAGATTGCACCCCATGGGTGGTCTGTGAAGAAAGTGTCTTTGGCAGGGATGCCATAGCCAAGTCTACAGGGAGGTATTGACGACGTCTTCCGGAACAGATCGCCCATTGGGGGTGAGTAGATACGTATGATCGATGATTCTATCGCCCGAAGGCGTACGGGTATTTCCGGAGGCTTCCATCGAAACCATGACAAACACCGATAACCTGATCCGTGCCAAAGGGCTGATAGCAAGTGCGGAGCGCGTTGCAGTGCTGACGGGAGCGGGAATTTCAGCAGAGAGCGGCGTCCCTACTTTTCGTGGAAAAGATGGCCTCTGGAAAAACTACAGGGCAGAAGACCTGGCATCACCGGAGGCCTTCAGGAAAGACCCGGGGCTGGTTTGGGAATGGTACGATTGGCGCCGCAGCCTGATCGCAGCCAGACAGCCCAACCCGGGTCATTATGCGCTGGTCAAGCTCGAGGAACAGGTACCGGCATTCACGCTGATTACCCAGAACGTGGATGGCCTGCATGATCTGGCCGGATCCAGCCACCCTCTTAAACTTCATGGGGATATCTGGACAGTTCGCTGCACCCGATGTACATACACAGACATTAACCGTCAAACCCCGCTACCGGAAATCCCACCTCGCTGCGACTGTGGTTCTCTGTTGCGCCCGGACATCATCTGGTTCGGGGAGGCGCTTCCGGAAGCAACCTTCAGGGAAGCCTGGCAGGCGGCAGAATCGGCCGAGGTTTTCATCGTGGCGGGAACCTCAGCGCTGGTTCAACCGGCAGCCAGTCTGCCATTGCTGGCTGCAAAAAAGGGGGCAAAAGTCGTGGAAGTCAATCTGGAGGAAACACCATTGAGCCCCCATTCCGATATCGTTCTGCCAGGCCCTGCCGGGGACGTGCTGCCGCAACTCCTGGCGTAACTGCTCCCCCCCAGAGACTACCCCCCCATGGGTGGCCTCTGGAGGAAGTGTCTTGGGCATGGATGCCAAAGCCAAGCCTGAGAGGGAGGTATTGACGGCGTCTTCCGGAGCAGATCGCCCATGGGGGGTGATGTAGTTACATTTAATCCTTCTTTTTTAAACTTGCCTGAAGCAGATCTCCAAGGGTTCCGAAACTCTTTGGCGCTGCTCCGTAGTCTTGCGTTGTGGAGGCATCCGCGCCGGAGGGGGTGCGGCTGGTATCCAGCGACAGGCCGATACGCTTTTTTTCCTTATCGATACTCAAGACCCTTGCCTCCACCGGATCGCCGCTCTTGACCACCTCCTGGGGATGGTTGATGCGTCGCTCCACGCTCAGTTCACTGACATGTACCAGTCCTTCGATACCTGGGCCCAGTTCGACAAAGGCTCCAAAAGGCTGGGTTCGGGTTACCGTACCAGAGACCAGCGAACCCACCGGAAACTGCATTTCCACATCCTGCCAGGGATCATCGGCCAGCGCACGGATGGACAGCGCCACCTTCTCGGGACGTCGGGGATTATCGGTCTTCTCGATCCGCAGTACCGACACCTCTACTGCCTGGCCCAAGGTCAATATCTCGCTCGGGTGCTTTACTCTACCCAGCGTCAGTTCACTGATGTGGACCATGCCCTCAATTCCACCCAGATCGATAAAGGCTCCAAAGTCTTTTATGGAGGTCACGGTTCCATTCAGAACCGCCCCTTCCTCCAGGGATGCGCGGGTCACTTCCGCAAGGGTCTGCTGCTCTTCTTCCAACAGCGCGCGCCGGGAGAGAACAAGATTGGGGTGCCGCCCTCCTTCGAATTTGGTGATTCGAAACGCCAGTCGCTGTCCGACGAAAATCTCGGGTTCCTCGATATACCGGATATCGAGCTGAGAGATGGGACAGAATGCCCGAATGCCGGCAACCTGCACCTCAACGCCCCCTTTGATGACACCCGAAACCTGACCTTCCACGGGCAATCGACTATGAAATGCCTGCTCAAGCTGCTTGCTTCCGTGGACGGTCCTTGGTTGCCTGGTACCCATAGTGATCACCCCTGAAGATGTATCGACCGCTGTGATCACCCCTTCTATGGTGTCACCCGGTGCAACCTTCAGCAGCCCCTCCTCATCTGTCAAAGCACTCACTTCCATGAGGGCTTCAGCTTTTCCACCCAGATCCACGAATGCATGCTCCTGACCGATAGATACGATCCTGCCAGACGCCTTGTCACCCACTTCTGGCACCTTTTTTGAAGGACTGGCCTTGTTCTTTCGTTCGGATTCACCGAATAGCGCTGCAAAACTCTCGTTATCAGTCATGGATCTTTTTCCTGCTTTGTATTGGAGGCGATAGTGTATCAGGGTATTCCGAAAGAGCCGATCATCAACCGAACGTCTTGTCATTCGGCGCCCACTAATCTATAGTTCGAAATATGTCGAATTATAGATTTCAGATTGAACAGCACGCGGATATGTTCAAGGCCCTTGGCAATCCCCATCGCCTGGCAATGTTCCGTCGCCTGGTGACCTGCTGCACCCCCGGTACAGTCTGTGATCCCAACTCCACATTTCGCTACACCGTCAGCCAGCTCGGACACGGGCTGGAGATCGCGCCTTCGACCCTTTCCCACCATCTCAAGGAGTTGAACCGCGCCGGACTGATTGAAATGCGCAGAAATGGAAAAATAGTGGAGTGCTGGATAGAACCAGCCATGTTGGAAACCCTGCGATCCCTGTTCGAAATTACCCCGAATAATCAGACCTAGAGGTTTATGGAATGAAACAGAGCACATGCTGCCCTCCTACGAGCAGCCAGGAAAAAACCGAAAATACATCCACCACTGTGGAACTGGATAATCACCGTAAAGGTATACGGGAAGCCTATTCCCAAGTAGCATTAGCCAGCGAGGAAGAGAGTAGCTGTGGAACATCCTCAGGCTGTTGCGGTGTGTCGGATGATGTGGTCATCAACACCCTGATTTCCACTCGACTCGGCTACAGCCAGGGAGAGCTTGACCAGGTTCCGGATGGTGCCGATATGGGCCTGGGGTGTGGTAACCCCAAAGCGATTGCTTCATTGCAACCGGGTGAAGTGGTTGTGGATCTGGGCTCCGGAGGGGGATTTGACTGTTTTCTTGCTGCTCAGGAAGTCGGTGACACAGGCCGGGTCATCGGAATCGACATGACACCCGACATGCTGACCAAGGCAAGGGGCAACGTGGTCAAAGGCAACTACGGTAATGTGGAGTTTCGTCTCGGCGAGATCGAACATCTTCCCATTGCCGATACCACTGCAGACGTCATCATATCCAACTGCGTGATCAACCTCTCTCCCGACAAAGCCCAGGTGTTCCGGGAGGCATTTCGAGTATTGAAAAATGGTGGCCGCCTCGCTATCTCTGACGTGGTCGCCACCGCGGAAATGCCTGAGCAGATACGAACCGATCAGGAGATGATTGCAGGCTGTATAGGAAACGCTTCGCTGATCGAGGAACTTGAGAATCAGATGCAAAGTGCGGGCTTCACTAATATTCAAATCCAGCCAAAGAATGAATCCAGGGAGTTCATCAAGGACTGGGTGCCAGGTAGTGGCGTGGAGGACTACGTGGTCTCGGCCACTATTGAGGCGCTAAAACCCTGACCCCTCGCAGATTGCGCAGACCGGATTGCAAAGCCTCTGACAGACCATTACCTCTGCAATCCGGTTTCGTCTATCCAGCCGCTGATCAATCGTGCCGGCGTGATGTCGAAATAGACATTCCGCACCCTGATCCCCGGTAGATCGGGAGCCCCCAGTTCAGCGGCTTCCATTTCCTCCAGTTCCAGGGTGCCCCTGGGTTCCCGTCGGCATTTAAAGCTTTCACAACAGACGTAAAAGGGGATCTCATTGTCCCGTGCTGCAAGCGCCAGCAGACAGGTACCCGCCTTATTGACTAGATCACCGTCGTGCAACCGGGTGTCAGCTCCCACCAGCGCCATGTCAGCCTGTGCTGCAGCCAGGGCAATCTGGGCATCGGTGATCAGTTCCACGGGAATTCCCCACTCCGCCAGCCGACGTGCCAGGATGTAACCTTCGTTGAGGGGTCTGGATTCGGTAACCAGGGCGCTGACACCTCGGTCTTTCAATCGCTGAAAAACCTCCAGCACTGTCGAACTCAGGCTATGGGTGAGAATACGTTTACCGTCACCAATGTGTTCAGCAGTCAGCGCCGCAGCAGCGCCGGCGGCGCCCCGGGCTTCGGCTATCAGCTGCTCCGCACTGGCAGCGGTAGTTTCACGCAGTATCGGCAGCGGCAGGCCAGTTGACGATTTCAGGTCGGCCCGCCACCGGGACAATAGATTGATAATAGGGGCCATGGAGGGTCGGGCAGCCATCAACCGATCACACCGCCGAGTCAACTGATCCGCCAGCCCCTGGCCGCCTGAAGCTGGCGCGCCCCGCGCACTCAGGGCCAGAATCTGAAGACAGGCCCTCGCCAGTTCACCAGCCCCGTGAACGCGATCCCCGGTAAGGTCCGACAGCGCGCTTCCGAACTCCCGATCATCCATATCGGGTTTTGATAACCACCCGCCGGGACAGCATCCCGCTGGCGCTCAGGGTAGTACCAGTGTGATGTCTGGAAAAATCCTGTCTGGATTATCCAGCACATGAGTGTTGACTTTATAGATGTCAGGCCAGCGATTCGCGTCCCCATAAAAACGTTTGGCGACTTTGGCCAATGAATCGTTCGGTTGCACCCGGTAGATACCGCTGGCGCCCCTGGCACTGGCCACCAGCATCTGTTTTTCCCGCAACGCTTCCTCGGCCACAGCCACTTGTTGCTCCAGTTCTTTGTCATTGGGTGCCAGACGCTGTGCGCCTTGAGCGGCACTCAGTTCCTTCGCCAGCTCAGTGGCCGACGATTCAAGGGCTTGAATCGAAGCTGTCCCCCCCAGCGTCTCGGGTAGCTGAGCCTGAAGTGCGACGATATTCTCCTGCAGCCCACCCGCCGTGGACTGGCTCCGGTCGAGGATCTCACTCATGCTTTGTCCCTTCTGCTGTAACTGCTCCAGCTCGAGGGTAATCCGGTCCCGTTCCTCGGTTACCCGGGTCAACGCCAGCTGGGTATCACCCAGCTTGGCTCTGTACTCATCCAGTATTCCGCTTACCTTATCCCGATCAGCCTCAACCGCTGCCAGGGATTGTTCTGTCTCTAACAGGTGTGCCTTATTCTGAGACATCGCATCCCGCACCAGAGCTCTCTCTGCCATCGCCTTGGACATCGCCTCTTCCGCCTTACCCCTGGCTGCCCGTTCATCGATCAGCGTGCTGCCAAGACGATCCCGCTCCCCAATAGCCGCACTATGAGCCTGTTCGAGTGACTGCAGCTTACTCTCGGATTGGGAAAGTGATTGTTCGAGACGATCCCGTTCGCTCGTCACCGATACGAGGGATTGGGCTAACTCGTCAGCCATCGCCTCTTTTGCTGCCAGTTGCTCTCCCTGGGCATCTCTATCCGTGGTAATCCCATCCAGGGATTGCTCCATGGACACCATCCTGGTCTCAGCCTGCTCGACCAGTTTGCTCAACTGATCACGCTCAGCGGTCACAGAAGCAAGTTCACCCTCCAATCGAGTACTCGACGCCGTTTCATCGACCAGTTTAGCGGCCAGTTGATCCCGCTCATCCATGGATTTCGACAAGGACTGTTCCGAGCCGGTCAGTCGATTTTCAGTATCCCCGACTGCCCCTTTCAGTTGTTCAAGCTCCAGCGCCATCAACACGAGGGTCTCTTCGGCACCGACGCGCGCTGCTTCCGCTTCGGCCAGTCTGTTTTCCAGTTTTCCCAGCTCATCCAAGGACAGCGCCTTCGACTGCACTTCCCTGGCATCTGCCAGTGCTTTGCTTAATTGATCACGTTCAGCTGTCATGGCAGCCAGGTTGCTTTCCAATTCTTTGCGTGCCACCTTTTCGCCGCTCAGTTCAGCCTGCAAGGCACTCTGTTCGCTACTGGCTTGAACTCTGCCTTGCTCTTCCTCACTCAATCTAGCCTCTAACTCCGTCACCAGACTCTTCAACTGATCCCGTTCCGAGCTTATCACCGTCAGCTTGTCCTCAGCCTCGCTGATCACCGATCCGTTTAACTCCAGCCGTTCACCGAATGTGGCCGCTTCTTTCATTGCCTGTTCAAGCGACGCTTCTGCCTTGTTCTTCGCTTCGCTGGCAGCGGTCAACTGATCGTTCAGACTGACGATTTCCTCCCGGGCTTCCGTCAACGACTGCTGGAGTTCCTTCTGGGTGCCCAGTGAGGCTTCCATTTTGCCCTTCGCTTCGCTGGCAACATCCAGCTGGGAATTCAGGCTGGCGATATCCTCCCCGGCCTGCTGCAGAGACTGCTGGAGTTCCTTCAGATTGCGCTCGGCGCTTTCCAGTTTTGTCTTTAACCGATCATTCTCTGACGCCACCGACGCCAGGGCTTGTGAAGACTCCTGGGGGGAAGCCGGCTGCTCCGGTGCGGTGACCGTTTCCGGCGTCGGCGCAGCGGGTTGACTGAATTTTGCAATAATGAGAATCAGGCACAGGGTACCGATTCCGGTTAATAAAAGAACAGCCGCCAGGAGAGCTGATCCGCGCCAACGGCGCGATGGCACCGATTCTGAAGACTTAGGCGACGGGGTTTTCATAGTGCTCCTCCAAACGACTCTTCAACAAGTATGGTTTCGCTGTCCATTATTTTCCGCTGGATAGTAGCTTGCAAGCCCGACCTGGGTGCTTTTCCACAAAAAGAACCCGGTTCTTCCAGGTTTAATCTGTTTATCCTCTCTCCTTAATCAGAACAACGAGAGATTCCTGCCAGTATTGGATGATTACAACCAGGCTGCGGGATACAGAAAAATCCGTTTTACATCCCTGACAGTGAGCGCCGTGAGCTGGAAAGACGAACTTACCCAATGACTCAGTGGAGCAGTGAATCCCCGGTACTGCTCATATCAGCCAGATTCTGCTTTGTTTCATCTTTCATTATTCTCTCTATTACCGTCGAGAAATTGACCAGAGAAGACAGGTGTACATAAAGTAATTCCAATACACCGGATTTTGCCAGTTCGGACAGGTTCTCCGGCGCCAGATTGTTCAGTTTTTCCCTGTTTGCTGTTCGAAAACCGGTTAGCGACAACTGCTTCCCGTTCTGCAGCTTGACCTGTGCCTGCATCGGCTCCAGCAGTTTGAGTTCATTCAACTTGTCGCACAGGGTTCTGGTGCGATTGAAGTCGGTCTGATAGTTTTTGAGAAACGTCAGAACAGCCTCCAGGTACCTGGAATGTTCCCCCTGCTCTCCGAAGAGCCGGTTGCCTGCGTTATTTTGATTGATATCGTCTCAGATCGCCGGCCGCTCCACACCCGTTTCCTGGTTGAATGCTGCGATCATCCCGTCCCATTGGGATACGTACTCCAGCAACCCGTCCCAGAAAGCGGATGAACGCCTCGCATCGAAGGATGCAACAGGAATACCCTGCTGTTCAACCCAGGTGTAGTACCCCAGATTGAATAATCGGTCCCGGCTCCTGCGATCCAGTTCTTCGAAATGGTCCGTGGCGGCCCCCAGCAGATGACGACCAAAAGTTTCCGCTGCCCCTAATTGATCAAACCCGTCAGGGAAATACTTCAGCCGTGACTTGTTCAACTCTGTTTGATACATATCAGCACCGTCGGTTGCCACGGTGATGATCCCATCATCAGGTCCCAGGTTCAGGTACTTTGCCAACTTGATCGACCCAAGTAGATTGGCAATGGACGAAAGCCCAAGATCTGCCAGTTTATCTACCAGATCGGGGGCCAATGCCCTTCGATCCTTCAGATACTCCTTGCCTGCAGGCGTATTGAACAGCAGGTTCAAACCATCCGGTCCGGCATCGGAAACTGCGGTCACGAAATCGGTATTGTAGACGTTGTGGATCAACGGAACATGTTTGTCACCAATTCCTTGAATATTGTGTTCTCCATAGCCGTTGTAAAGCAATGTGGGACATTCCAGCGCTTCTACCGCACAAATGCGGGTACCCATCCGTTGCTTCAGGTAATCACCGGCTGCCAGCGTGCCACCAGACCCTGACGCGGACACGAAGGCCACCGGCCGCAGCGCGGAATCACCCTTCACCGTTTGAAAAACCCGCTCCAGGGCAGGCCCGGTCACTACCCGGTGAATAAGATAGTTACCGAACTCGCTGAATTGATTCAGGATGAGGTTGGCCGGATCCCGGGAGAGGCGATTGCATTCGTCGTAAATCTCTTTGACATTGCTTTCTGTACCTGGCGTTCGCACGATATCAGCCGGATCATCTACCCATGCCCGCAACCAGGCAAAACGTTCTTCGCTCATTCCCTCAGGCAACACTGCCACCCCGCGACAACCGAGTATTCGGGAGATTGCTACACCGCCCCGGCAATAGTTTCCCGTAGACGGCCAGACAGCGCGCTGGGAAGAGGGATCGAAATGCCCTGACATCAACCTCGGCACCAGACAGCCATAGGCAGCCAGCACCTTGTGGGCGTGGATCATGGGAAACCGATTACCTGGTACCAGGATGATTTTCGCTTCGGTGCCCGTCAGTTCAGGGGGCAACACCATATGCGCCGGCACGTCCACAATGGAACGGCGATCGTCACTGTTATGCCAGTGAACACGGAAGAGATTCATCGGATCAGGAGCGTCGGGATCTACATCCGACAGGGTTTGCCCGTAACATTCCCGTATTAGCAGAGGATCAGCCAACTCCGAAATCAGCGGCAGGCGCAATCCCCTTTTTCGAAATCGTTCCAAGGTCTGCTGGTAGACTTCAGGGTTGGTGATCTTAGTATCCAAACCGTCAAACATATGAACCATCCGCTCCTGCAGGTCATTTTTAAGTGGTTCGGGCATCAGCCCGACAGCATCTGGAATAGACCGAACATCCTCCGGGCATCAACCATTCAATCCATGGAATCGAAGACGCGAGGGATGATTCAATCCGGTTTCAAAACACCCTTGGTGGTAACTTCTCAATAATTCAGGGCACATTGTTCCTTCCCCCTTTTACTAAAGGGGGATTGAGGGGGATTTTAGAACAACCGCCCAGAGTTATTGAGAAGTTACCCTTGGTGTCAGTAATCAACTGATAAGCCTGGGGTTGCCGGTGGAGCCCGAAGTTGAAGATATTCTGCTGGATCTCCCGGCAACGATCGAGATCGCAGTCTGCGACAATCAACTCATCCTCCAATGTGGTACACTGGGCCACGATCTCTCCAGTAGGGGCGATGATGCAACTTTGCCCGATCATGTCACAGCCTTCCTCCCTGCCCGCTTTTGCCACGCCGACCACCCAGGTACCGTTCTGGTAGGCCGCCGCCTGCATCACCAGATGGTTGTGGAAGCACTGCAGATGATCATGCTGGGGAGCTGGAGGGTAATGCACGGGCGTGTTGTAACCCAGCATGACCAGTTCAACACCCTGCAATCCCATCACCCGGAACGTCTCAGGCCATCGGCGGTCGTTGCAGATACACATCCCCATCCTGCCGCCGAACACGTCGAAAACAGGAAACCCCAGATTGCCCGTCTCGAAATAACGCTTTTCCAGATGCTGGAAGGGACGCCAGGGTTCATGCTCACTGTGTCCGGGGAGATGGACCTTCCGATACTTTCCGGCAATCCGGCCCCTGTCATCCACCAGGATCGAACTGTTGAATCGTCTGGCCACTCCGTTTTCGATGACCCGCTCCCCATAGCCCAGGTAAAAACCGATACCCAACCTGCGGGCTTCATCAAACAGCGGCCGAGTGGCTTTGTCCGGCATGGCGCTCTCGAAAAAGCTATCGATCTCATCCGGATCTGCAATATACCAGCGGGGGAAAAAGGTCGTTAAAGCCAACTCGGTAAAAACCACCAGGTCTGCTTTCAATCCCCTGGCCTCCCTCATCAGCTCGATCATACGAGCGACCACCGAGGCACGGGGTTCGTTCCGGGCTACCGGACCCGACTGGGCGGCCGCAACCCGCAGTTGTCTTGGCATAAAATGATATCTCCTGCTATTGCGCCCGGTTGACCAGGGTTTGAAGAAGCACATCAGCACCGGCTTTTATGTCTTCCACTCGGGTGAATTCTGCAATATTGTGGCTGATGCCACCCTGACTGGGCACGAAAATCATCCCGGTGGGACAGTTAGGCGCAAACATCTGGGCATCATGACCCGCTCCCGAAGGGAGCCGCCGCACCGGGTATCCCAGTCTTCGAGCGGTACTTTCGACCAGGGAAATGACTTGCGGATCGAAAGCGACCGGCTCGAACCGGGCCAGACGGCGGCTGCTGACGCCGACCCCCTCCTGTGCCGCTATCCGGTCGATAGCCTCCTTGATCCGCGCTTCAGCCGCCTGCAGTTTTTCCTCATCGGTATTGCGCAGATCCACCGTGAGCAGCGCTTCGTTGGCAACCACATTCACAAGATTGGGCTTCAACTCCAACACCCCGACGGTGGCTACCTGGCTGCCCCCCATTTCCAGGGCCAGTTTCCGGGCTTCCACACCAACAGCGGCAGCCACATATCCCGCATCCTGGCGCAGTGCCATCGGCGTGGTACCCGCATGGTTGGAGGTTCCTGAAAGCCGGTACTCCGTCCAGGAAATACCCTGCACCCCTTCCACCGCCCCGATAATGACACCGGCCTGTTCGAGTACAGGCCCCTGCTCCACATGCAGTTCAATATAGCTGTCAGCTCTGAAAGTCCCCACCGGTGCTGAACCGGCGTAACCGATCTCCCTCAGGGTGTCCCCCACCTTCCGCCCGTCGATACCCTCCACCTCAAGCATCGTCTCCAGGTCGAGTGCCCCTTGATGTACACCGCTGCCCATCATGTCCGGGGCAAAACGGGCACCCTCTTCGTTGGTAAAAAAGCCCACACCCAACGGTTTGCGGGTCCTGATCCCGGCATCGTTGAGCGTGGCGATCACCTCCAGGCCGGCAAGCACCCCCAGGGTTCCGTCGTAACGACCACCTGTCGCCACCGTATCGATATGGGATCCCGTCAGGACGACCTGACCTGCCCCGGTTCCAGACCTCAACCCCAGGACGTTGCCGATGCGGTCAATCGATACCTGCAGCCCCAGTTCACGCATCCACCCGGATACCCTGTCCCGGCCCAGCCGGTCTTCATTGCTCAGCGCCAGACGACAGACACCGCCACCTGCAATCCCACCGATCCCTGCCAGAGTTTGAAGCCGACCCATGAGCCGATCGATATTGATTTCCAGTTTTTCACCGTTCACTTGGGTTTTCACCTGCCTTTCCTATTGCTTCGGGCCGCAGACCGGTAAGGGCTGTATAGGTCTCGGGATCGCTGGCCCCTTCGGTCCCAAACAGCAATATCCTGCTGTCAGCGTCAATACCCAGCGTTTTTCTGGCCCCATTGTCTGCAGCAGCAGCAAGAAAACCGGCGAGTCCGGCCACCGCAGATTCCCCGGCCACCATCGGAGCATCACCCAGACGACCCTCCGCCAGTAATCCCATGCAATCCACTGCCGCAGCATCCTCCACCGTCATCATGGCACTGGTTACCGGTGCCAGAATCGGCCAGGCCAGCATGGAGACTTCCCCGCAGGCAAGCCCCGCCATGACACTGTCGAGTTCTCCCCGTACGTCCACGGGCTTTCCCGCCTCGAGGCTGTGATACCAGCACGCAGCCTGCTCGGGTTCCACCAGAACCACTTTGATCCGCTTCGCACCCGCCCTTCTCCAGAACTGGGCGGCAACAGCCGCGGCCATGCCGCCTACCCCGGCCTGCAGAAAAATATGGGTCGGCAGGGAGTGAGGGGGAATACTGTCGATCACTTCCTGAGCCATGAGCGCGTATCCCCGCATAACATTCTTCGGTGCTTCCGTCTCCACACCGTCGGATGTATCTGGGATCGGGTACCAGCCCATGTCCCGGGCCATGGCACTGGCCTTGCGCACGGCATCATCATAGGTACCCGGGTTTCGCCTCACTTCGGCTCCCAGGCGTGCAATCGCCCGTTCGCGCCCGGGTGACACGGTTTCGTGAATAAATATGACGCAACGACAACCAAACAGACTAGCCCCCCAGGCCACGGACCGACCGTGATTGCCATCCGTGGCGGCGGTTACCGTCATGCCGGATACCCGTTCCTTATACCGGCCGTCAAGTATATCCTGAGGTTCGATATTTTCCTTTCCGGTGGCCTGCTTCAGCCCCGAAATCAACGCTCTGACCACGGCGTAGGCTCCACCCAGAGGTTTGAAACTGCTCAGTCCGAATCGCTCCGATTCATCCTTGTACAGCACCTGGGCAACCCCGGTGTCTTGCGCGAGGAAGGAAAGATCCCGCAGCAAAGTGGGCTTGTAACCCGGCCAGGAGCGGATAATACCGGCAGCCTGCTGAAACGCCTGTTCATCCAGTATGGCTTTCTGTTCCGGACCATAGGGTACGTTCCGGTACAGTCTGTTCTGTGCCAGTGCGAAACCATAACCCGATTCAGAGGTTGATACTTTGGTCACGGGAGATCCCATTGCCGAGGTTAAGGTGAATATCAGGCCTGAAATACCTGCAACATGACATTGAAGGTGTTCCAGACCCGGCATTTCGGTCAAGTCACTTAGCGACTTCGCGAATAGATGCTTCCATCGCTTCAAGCATTTTCGTGCCTTCTGCACCAAATTTTTTCTCGATCAGATCCCTGACCGCCGGTTGGGAAACCGAAGCAAATTTTCGAAGCTCTGCAGCGGAAACACTGTTTACTTTCATCTTCTTTGCAAGATGAGGCAGTCCCCGGCTGGAAGCTTCGATAATGCGCGAAATACCTCGGCCTGCGACCACCGCCGCTTTGGCCGCATAGTCCACCACATACCGTTCATCAACGGTCAGACCATCGTAGAAGTCTTTATTGATGAACCACACATAGGGCGTAATGATATGTTGGGTCAGCGTCACGTACTCCTGGACTTCATCGAATTTGGCGAAGGCGATAATGGGTATGGGGTTCATCTGTCCGTCAGCCACACCGGTCTGCAAGGCGGTGTAGACTTCCGGCCAGGGCAAGGGCGTGGGTTTTCCGCCCAGGGAACTGATAATCGCCTCGTGGGTGGGCAAGGTCATGGTACGAATTCGCAACCCTTTCATGTCTTCCAGGGTATTGATCGGTTGTTTTGAGTTCGATATTGCGAAATAACCGCCACTGTCCAGTATACCCAGTACCTTCAATCCGGTTTTCTTCTCGATATCAGCAGCCAGCACCTGGCCGAAAGGACTCTCCACATCCATCACCTCATGAACCACTGAGATATTCGGAAATGCAAATGGCAGATCGAAAACACCGATCAGCGGATAATGCTGGGCCACCCCTCCGGAAGATGAGATGTTGGACTGGATCACTCCCATCCGTGTCTGTTCGATGACCTCGTTGTCTTTTCCAAGCTGCCCGTCGGAAAAAACCTGTACCTTGACCGCACCGTTCGTCCCGGCCTCCACCAGTGATTTAAACACCGATGTCATGGCACCAGAGTTGTTATTGAAGGGATCACCGGGATTCAGATGGGAAATCTTCAGGACTTTTTCGGCATAAGCCGGCGATATACTGGCGGCCATGGCAACGGCAGCCGCCCACAACGTGTGCTTGAACACTCTGGTTAACTTCATCTTATGCAATCTCCTTTGATTGAAAAAAATTTTGATGGTCTCCGGCAGATTTCCCACTCACAGTCCGAGCAATTGGGGAACGAAAAGGGTTAAATCCTCCCAGTAAGCGATCAGAAAGAGCGTCATTACCTCAACCAGCAGAAAAGGCCAGAGAGACCGGGCGATCGATTCGATACGCTCTCCCGTCACCGAAGAAAGCACAAACAGGCAGGCGCCAACCGGTGGGGTCATTAAAGAGATGTTCAGTGCCAGCACGATCATCACACCGGCATGAACAGGATCCATGCCGATCGTAGCCGTCAGGGGCGCCAGCACCGGGGCCAGGATAATCAAAGCGGCATTGATATCCATAAACATCCCGATAATCAGAAGCATCAGTAAAATCATGCCGATAATCGCATGGGGGTTTTCGGTTACTGATAGAAACCCGGATGCGATCGCCTGGGGAATCTGTTCGAAGGTCATCCACCAGCCGAGGATCGATGCCGAAGCGATAATAAGAAAGATGATACCGGTGATCAGTGCCGTCCTTGCCAGCATCTCGTAGAGATCCCGCCAGGTCAGGGATCGATAGATCACGCCTCCCAGAAACAGTGCATAAGCTACCGCTATCGAAGCAGCCTCGGTCGGGGTTGTAATCCCCCCGAGGATGAACCCGAGGATCAATACCGGCATCACCATTGCCAGCAGACTCTCTCTGAACGCTTTGAAAATGCGTGTCAGGCTGGGTTTTTTCTCCGACTTGGGCAGATTCCAGCGCCGCCCGAATGCAACGATCACCGCCATACACAGCAGGCAGATGAGAATACCGGGAAGGATCCCGGCAGCAAACATCCCAGCGATGGAAACCCCCATCAGAGAACCGTAAATCACCATCAGCGTCGATGGGGGTATGGTCGGCCCGATAATGGATCCTGCGGCGGTTACCGCGCAGGCAAAGGGGCGTGAGTAGCCATTCTTGACCATTGCCGGCACCAGCGTATTACCAAAAGCGGCGGCATCCGCCGTGGCTGCGCCGGTAATACCCGCAAAAAACACCGATGCCAGCATATTGGTGTGGGCCATACCGCCGCGAAGATATCCCACCAGGGCATCGGCGAAACCCACCAGCTTGAAGGTGATGCCGGAGCGGTTCATGATTTCTCCGGCCAGAATAAAAAACGGCATCGCCAGGAAAGGAAAGAGATCCAATCCGGCAAAAAAACGCTTGGGTGCCATGGCGAGAAACTGCTCGCCTCCGATCTGGGACATGCCTACGATACCGGCAATACCCAGCACAAATCCCACAGGGACACCGAGTATGAGCAGTACGAAGAAAACCAGAGCAACGGCAATCATGTACGGACGCTTTCCTGACCGGGTTCGGCGAACATTTTTGCCTGATCGCGGATACCGGCCAGAACGAGTTGGATACAAGCCAGCAGGCAAGCTACGGGCACCGCGGAGAATGGCACTGCCTTGGGCATGTCGTAAATCATGGTGAGTCGATGCATCCCCTGCACGGCGAAGTCCACACCGTAATAGAGCAGAAAACCGAACAAAAACAGCCCCAGCAAATCGAAGGTTACCAGCATCAGGTGTCGGACCGGCTTCGGCATTCGGTCAAACAACATCAAGACGCCGATATGCTCACGCCTGGCGATGCCGATGGACACGGCCAGCAGCGCCATCCAGATCATCAGATAACGGGCGGCTTCTTCGGTGAAGGTAAGGGGCAGATCGACGAAATAACGCACTAATACGCCCAGCCATACATCCAACACCAGCAGAACCATCAGCACCACCACACTGATTTCCACCGCTTTGTTGATTCGGTAGCTCCACAGCGCCGCGTATCCGGCGAATCGCTGGAAACCACTTTCTGCCTTATTCATTTACGCTGTCCCCCACTGGGTGGAAAACCTGACGCTGATTCTGCAAAATTAATTTCAGCTTGTCCAGAAAATAAAAAAAATGTTTCATCCAGATGAGAGTTTTTCTAAACTAAGCTGGAAAACTCTTCTCATCGGGCCATATCATCGGTGTACGAAGCGCCTGTCAACCAGCGCGGAGAGATTATCGACTCCATGACATCGATCGGAAAAAGCAGCTCCATCATTGCCAGAATTCGTATTCATTACGACAGTCTGCCACGCAGCGAAAAGCAGTTAGCGGACATGATTCTGGAATTCCCAGGAGAAATAGCAGGCTATACCGCCACGGAACTGGCCGGCCTGGCGGGAGTTTCCAAAGCCGCGGTCACTCGATTGATCCAGCGGCTGGGATATGCAAACTTCGATGAAGCCCGCCGATCGAGTCGTAACGCCAGGGCGTGGGGTTCCCCCCTCTATCAGCTCAGTCACCCGCTGGAACCCGGAGTTCTCCGGGAAGCGCTTCAGCAGCACGCGGAAAGAGACATTCACAACATTAATCGAACGTTCCAGACACTGGATCCCCGGCAGGTCGATCGGGTCATCGATCGATTGGTGAATGCGCGAAAACTCTGGTTATTCGGTTTCCGTAACAGTCATTTTCTGGCAGGCTACACACGCTGGCAGTTCGCGCAGGTTCGCAATGAAGTGCATCTGTTCCCCCAAGGTGGAGACAATCTGGCGGAACAGCTGGTGGATTGGTCAGAGCATGACATGTTGGTGGCATTCGGTTTCAGACGCAGAGTCTCCCAATTCGGACGAATTCTTAAAGCAGCACATGCAAAGCGAATTCCGATTCTTTACATCACCGACCCTGGTGCAGGGGCCACTGTGAATTTTGCGAAATGGGTGATGCCCGCTGAAGTGGAAGGGGTGGGCGCATTTGACAGTTACACCGCCGCAATGGCACTGGTTCATTTTCTGAGCGTCGCCATGCTCGCTAAAAGCGGACCAGCGGGCCGTACCCGCTTGAAACGGATCGAAGACTTACACGATGACCTGCACGAATTTGACTGACACTGCTGCTGCCAGAATTCTCGAAAGAATCAATTTTCTGGCCGGTCACAGTGAAACCCCATCCGGACTTACCCGTCGATACCTGACACCAGAGCACGCTGCCGCCAATCAAACGGTCGCCCAATGGATGAAAGAGGCCGGAATGGCCGTTGAGACCGACTCGGTCGGTAACGTCATCGGACGCTATGAGGGGCTCCGTCCCGAGCTTGGGTCCATCCTGGTCGGTTCTCATCTGGACAGTGTCCCCGATGGTGGCCGATTCGATGGCACGCTGGGGGTAATCACCGCGATTGAATGTGTACGGCAGCTCTATCAAACGGGTAGAAAGCTGCGCCATTCCGTAGAGATCATCGGATTCGGTGATGAGGAAGGGGCGAGGTTTCACACCGCTTTTCTGGGTAGCCGGGGTTTTATCGGGGATCTGGATCCCGAAGTGTTGAAAATCTGCGATGACAAGGGCACCAGTCTGGCCCAGGCCATGGGGCAGTTTCAGCTGGATCCGACTCAGATCAACCAGAACCCCAAAGTTCCGGGAGATATCGCCTGCTACCTCGAACTTCATATCGAACAGGGGCCGGTACTCCAGCATCACGACCTGCCCGTAGGAATCGTTTCGGCGATCTATGGGCAAACCCGTGCAAAAATTCAGCTGACCGGTCAAACCGAACACGCGGGTACCGTTCCTATGGCGGTCAGGCGGGATGCACTGGCAGGTGCCGCCCAGACAGTATTGGAGATAGAAGCCATCTGCAACAGTTACAGTGACGTGGGGGTACTGGGTACCGTCGGTCAGATCATCCCCCATCCTGGCGCCTCGAATGTCATTGCGGGAAGCTGCAGCCTGACCCTGGACCTGCGTGCACCGGATGATGACAATCGTCAACGGGTTCTGGAAACCATAGAAAAGCGGCTCGAAAAGCTGGCCAGTCAACGAGGCCTGCAATCCAGCCTGACGGTGGTTTACAACAATGAGGCTGTTCAGTGCACACCAAGGCTGACAAAACTGATCTCAGAAGCGGTGAGTACCCTGGGTGTTCAACCCCTGTCTCTGGGAAGTGGTGCCGGGCATGACGCGGTGATCATGTCTTCGATCACGGACGTCGGCATGATCTTCGTCCGATGCCGGGATGGCATCAGCCATAGCCCCGACGAGTTCGTCTCCGTTGAAGATCTCGAAGCCGGGTTCAGGCTGCTGCAGACGACACTGGAGTTGGTCAGCCAAAGCAGTCGGTAACCCGACATGTATTGTAGCTACTCACGCCGCATGGGCGACCTTGCCATCGCCATCGGTTAAGGGTGCGTTCGGTTCTCATACGCCCGGTATGGTCAATCCGTGTAACCATCATTATCACTGGCAACCGTTTCCACGCCTTATTCCGATCCTCTACCCGGATTCTCCCTGGCTTTGATCTTCACGATTATCTGCTGACTTTTTCCATCCCTTGCTCAATTCAGGCACCTTGAGCTCGATGGTCCGCCACAAACCGCCCTTGGAGAATCCCAGCCATCCCCACTTGAGCCACTTCAACAGAGAGAAGGCCAGCCACAACGCCCAGGCCAGCATCAGCAGTCTGTAAACCATCAAGGGCACCGAGAGCAGGGTAACCTGGGGGTGGGCATCACTTACCCGGTCCTGATACCAGTTGAGCAAGTAGGCTTCGGATCCATAACCACGAATCTGCATCACAGGCAATCCGAGCAACCCCTGCTGCACCGCCCGGAACAGAATCAAGAGAAAACCGAAGGTCAGGATCGCAATTACTGCCTGTATCAGATTGAACTGCCACTCGGGGATGTCACTGGCGTCGATCCCGGAGCGGTAATGCAGGAGAAAGAACCAGACTATAACCAATAGTGCGGATGTCACGGCAATCTGGCTCAGCCCGATGCCAAGCAGCAGCCAGGACACGAAACCCAGGGGCAGATAGCTGGAGCTGATCCTGGACAGGATAAACGCAGCCAGCGCCAGCACCAGCAGCACACCCCAGAAAAGTACCGCGGGTCCCAGGTCGGGGCCGCTGCTCCAGAGAGTCCAACGATCTTCCGGGACATGCAGTGTGAGCCTGGCGTTCACGCTTGGCGCACCCAGGGATATCGAAGGCATGCGCCAGAACGTTCGACTGCCTGCCATTTCACGCCATTGGACTTCGAAGGCCTGTACACCGGGAACCACCGGCATCGAGAGCAGCCGGTCATCCTGTCGTATCGGCTGGGTGCGGCCGTCGATCTTCACTGCCAGCAACTGCACCCCTTCAGGCAGACCCAGGTCGTGCTGTCCGCCCTGGCTGGAGCGCAGCCGGAATGTAAGGGTGCTGTCGGTGGCACGCTTACCAAGTTTTATCTCCAGTTTGCTGCTATCGATGGTCAAGGTGTTGCCCACTACGCCGGCAGGACGACTGGTGTGCAGGGTTATCTGCTCACCTGGCCAGGGGTGCCAGGTGGGCAGCCAGCGGTTGGCGGCATCCTGGTGGTGAATGGGCGGGATGCCTTCGATCCGTACATGCCAGATGGGCCCGATGTCGGCCTGCCAGGTCTCCAGCCAGTCGGATGATTCGGGTGCGGTGAGGGTCAGAGTTTTTATCGGATCCAGACGGGAACGCCAGCTTAGTTCACGCTGGTTGGCCGCCATGTTTACCAACACCTCCCCCGCCTTCACCCGAAACCCTTCAGTGACCACCGAGGCACCAGGCACTACCGGAATCTGCAGTGACAGGCTGGTGCCTGCCGGCGAGAGACGGCGTACCCGGGTTTCCACTTCCCAGTTTACTCCCAGCCGCAGAGTTCGCTCGACGCTCAGGAACGGGGGCAATGCGGTGGGCGTGAGTTCCCTGGAATCTGCAGGTTGTTCCTGGCGGATGCGGGTGAGACTCAGCTGCTGCTCCGGTACGCCGTCCGGCCTGATCCCCTCCACAGCCCAGCCCTCCTGACCCGACAGTTCCACCCGGTGCGGACGTAGAGGCAGGGGGATCTGTATCTGCCCCACCGGTGGCAGCCAGGCCTTGAGTTCCAGCTTGTGATGACCCGGAGGCAGCAGCAGCCAGAGCTGGTTCTCTTTGGTGCGATAGAGTCGGTTTCCGGCATCCTGCTGATCAAGGAGAACCTTCACCGGGGTAATCTGCCCGGTATCCAGCGGCAGCGGGATAGCGGTCTCCTGTGTTGCCTGCAGCGCAATGGATGCCTGGTAGCTGTCGTGATCAAGCAGGATACTGAGTTGGTCGATTGATGCCCGGGGGGAAGGGGTATCGATCTCCAGCAAGCGCTTTTCAAGCTCTTCCAGCAACGACTGGGGGGGGAAGCCCTGGGCCTGAGAATCAACCGGCACGCCAACCAGGGGAAGGATAACCAGAGGGGCCAGCAGCAGATGGTGCCAGCTGTGGCCCGAACCGCTTTTTCCACGGATGTCGAGGCATCGCCAGGCAAAAGCCAGTACCAGAAACACCATTAGCAGATTCAGCAGCAAATGGGTGCGGGGGCCGAGCAGGTAGAGACCGATCTGCTGACCGCTGGCCACCGGCCCGTTCCACAGCAGCCGGGCCTGACGCCATTGCCAGCCGGGAAGCCCAGGGCCGGTCTGGATATTTGCAGCAGGGTCGATTTCGTTCAGCGCCTTATAGGAGCTGTAACTCGGTGGAAGCAGGTCCTTGAGTTCAGGGTGTACCCGCTTGCGCTCCTTCAGCATCACCTCATCCCGTTCCGCGAACTGGGACTTCGCCGGTTTGGGAGACACGGCCGACCCAGCCACCTGCTGTTGACTTTCGAGGTTGGCCGGCGTGATCCAGGGCCTCTCCAGTTGGGGATAGATACCTTCTCGAACCTGTTGCACCATAAAAGGCATGGTGACCACCAGCAACACCAACAGCCCGATAAGGCGAGCATTGCGGATCATGCGGTACAGAAGACCGTCGTTGGGCAGCACCCGCAGCAGGGCGATGGCGGCAATAAGATAGAGCCAGATCATCTGCGGCGCGTTGGGGGCATGCCAGGTCAATACCAGGGTCACCAGGGCCAGTGGAGCCCAGACCCAGCCCCAAAGCCTGGCGACCGCGACAGTGGTGATCAGTACCAGGAACAGGTCGTACAGGGTCCATTGTTGCAGCCAGGAACTGGGTACATTGTCCACCCCGCTCACTGCCAGCAGTCGCCAGCCGGGAGGCAGGTGAAGGGTAGCCCCCACCTCCTGAAAGTCACGCCCCCAGCCGATAGCGGGCAACCGTGATATGTCGCCTTCCTGTCGAAACTCCGCAGTAAGGTTGAGCTGTCCGCGGCGCACTTCCACACCCTCGCGGGAACCGTCCAGGAGCCGGGTGACAAACTGTGGTTTCTCATCGATAGTCACCCTGCCGAGGGACAGCTCGGGGTCCAGGGAAATTCGCCAGTCGCGGGTCATGCGCCCGCCGATCCGGTCACGCAGCGTGTAGCCTTCCCCAGAAAAGTCGAGCCACAGGTCGCGCTGCAAGGTCAGCCGGTCCGGCTCAGGTTCCGGGTCGCCACGACGCACCACCTCGAGGCTGAAACCTGTCTCCGGGGAAACGCGGTACGCAGGCAGGTTGGACCAATCTGCCGGCAGGCGCACCTGTCGAGGGTCGATCTGGGTCACCCCCCGCACCTCGGTAAGGCGGTCCTGATGAGCGGCACGATAAACCCATATCTCCTGCTCCGGCCAGGGAGGGGGCTGGGTCGGCATCTTCAGGCGGGTCAGGTTTCCCGGATGGCGTGCCACCAACCGAAGCTCCCAGCGACCCGGGCGGATTTGTACCCGCAACCGGTTATCGGGCTCCAGACGGGCGGGCAGCATGCTATCGATTCTCAGTGGAATAAAGTCCTCGAGCAGGGGCAGGCCCAACAACACTTCACGTTGGCTGCCCGAGACTTCGATGCGCATATGGGTGGTCACCTGGAAGGGATGACCATCTGCCAGCAGCCGATAGATTTCCAGGTGCAGCCGATCTTCCGGGGTTTGCGGGGTTTCCCGTTGTTGTCCGGCTTGCAGCCATAGCCGGCCATCACGTATTTCCGGATGGCGGATTTTCTTCCCGTCCAGCTGGTATCGAATGATCCCGGTCAGGGGATTAATCCGGATGGCGGCAGGAAGACGGGACCATAGGAATCGTCCCTCCACCCGATATACACCCGGCTGCAGTAATACCACCGGCGCCTGTCCCAGCTCGGTAACCACCGCCGGCTCGCCGTTGATTTGCACGTCCATGGGCCAGTGGAAGCGGTCCCCCGGTAGAAACACTTGACTTTCACGATAGACGGTGAGGTGCTGACTGAAGCGTCCGCCCTGTTGGTCGGCTTCCAGGAGCAGTTCACCCGGCCAGAGGCAGTTGCGGATGTCCTCGTGATAGCTCACCGGACAGTTGTGCTCCGGATGTTTCTGCAGAACCCATTCCATCCAGGGTTTCAGGGGGCTCGGAATCTGATCCGGGGTAAGCGTTTCGGCAACAGGCTGGGTCAGCCAGAGCAGAATGAGAATCAGAGTCAATATGCGCATCGGTCATCCTGGGCCGAACGGTGTTCAGCTGTATTTTGTCCGGTAGAGAATAGCAGGCTATTCTCAGTGGATGAATATTGCCAGGCTGCCCATAGGGCTCGCTTCAAAATAACTTCACATTTGTTACCGCCGATCCATCCAGTCTGCCTGGATTGTTCGTCGCATAAATAGCCTACTACCCTGATGGAGTACTGGTTCTCGCGGCCCTGATTTTCATGATCGATCAACGCTGTCTCGGTGATACCCGGTTCCCGTCATCTATCCAATTTTGGTTCGCCTATCTCTTCTGCTGATGACGCTTTACTGCGGCATCGATAGTAAAAAAGAAGTGGTCGGCACCCAGCAACTCATAAAGACCGGAACGTTTCATGATTCTTCGTACCGGGCCTTTCACGCCGGCAATATAAAACTCGATACCGTGTCTATGGTAGTCCGTGACAATTTGATGCAACGCGGTGTCTGCAGAGGAGTCCAGATCGTTCACCGCACTGGCATCCAGTACGATCGCCTTCAGTTCATTCTGGTACTGTTCCCGGATATTCCGCAGTTTGGATTTAAGAAACTCCGTGTTGGCAAAGTACAACGAAGCGTCGATACGCAGGATAATCAGCCCTTCGATAGATTCCGCCTCGGGAAAGTCCCGGGTATTTCTGAAAACATCGGTACCAGCCAGCCGACCCAGTATTGCCGAATGAGGCCGCGTATTGAGCGTGATAAAAAGCAACATCGAAGCGACAATACCCAATGCCAGCCCAATGACAATCCCAAACACCAGAGTTGCAATCAAGGTCACCAGGAGCAACAGGCCTTCAGACTTCTTAACCCGGAAAAGATAATTCATTTCCTCGAAATCAATGAGCCCGATAACAGCGACCAGTATAATCGCCGCCAATGCAGCATTGGGTAGAAAATAGACAATATCTGCAATATAAACGAGGGCCAGTGCAATCAGAATAACCGCAAAAACTCCCGCAAGCTGAGTATGTGCTCCAGCCCGGGCATTGACAGCCGAACGGGACAAACCTCCTGAAACTGGTACAGCCTGGGAAGCACTCGCTCCCAGATTAGCCAGACCCAATCCTATCAATTCCTGATTGGCATCCACGTGATAGTTGCCCTTGTGAGCAAAGGTCTTGGCAATCGCGATGGACTGGGCAAACCCCACCAATGCGAGGGTGAATGCCAATGGCAACAATGTTGCCAATACCTGCCAGTCAATGACCGGCACTACCAACTCCGGCAGTCCGGCAGGAATACTTCCGACAATACTGATACCTTCGTTATCCAGGCATAACAGCCAGACCACCGCTGTGCAACAGGCCGCTACAATAAGAGGTCCGGGCAACCGGGGCAGCCAGCGCTTCAGTCCCACCAGACCGAGTATTGCCGCTATCCCCAGAGCTAACGTGTAGGGATTGATATCCATCATCTTTCCCGACAGGTTTTCGATCATCTGATCGAGCTGGTAACCCATCGGGGCATCGATTCCGGCGACATGCTGAAGCTGGCTCAAAGCCGTAATAACGGCAACGGCGGCATTGAAACCCGTCAGCACAGGATAGGAGAGAAAATTCACCAGGAACCCCAATCGGGTAATCCCCATCAACAGCTGAATCCCCCCAATACAGGCGGCGAGCATGATAACCAGGGTGATGTAGCTCTGGGTGCCGACCTGGGCCAAAACACCCACACCAACCGCTACCAGTATGGAATCAAGTATGCCGGGGCCTACCGACATATGACGGGATGTTCCCACCAACGCATAGAGCAGAAGCGGCAGCATTGAAGCGTACAAGCCCGTCACCGGAGGCAGGCCGGCAAGCATTGCAGAAGCCATACCCTGAGGGATCAGCATCGCCGCCACGGTAAAGCCTGCATTCAGGTCACCAAGTAAGTGTGCCTTCCCATAGCCTTTCAATCCCGCGAGCAGAGGAAATACAGTCCTCAACAGGTCAGTAAGCGCTCCATCCGACGACCGATCACCCTGTCCTGGCAAGGCACGCTGACCGATTTGACCGTTTTGGTGATGTCGTCCGGTCTTCCATGCCGTTGTAGACTCGAAACCGTAGATGGTCTGTTCGCTGGACACAGAATGGGATGAAGCTTTCCCGACCTCCCGATACTCCAACTCATAGGGGCCGATGGATAGCCTGTCTCCGTTGGTCAGGTAGTGCTTTTTGACAGGTTCTCCCTCAATAAAAGTCCCGTTATCGCTACTCAGATCTTCGTAGATACACTGTCCTGACAGGCTGGTAATCCGACCATGCCGACGACTCACCATGGAGTCCTTTAAAAATACGTCGCTATCAGGCCCTCTACCCAGATAGGTGGTACCCTCCTGCAACACATGTTGCGAGGCTACAGCGCCTTCGACCAGAAGTAATAGCTTATTCTGAAATAGATTCGTCACTTTAATGACTAAGTTATTAGATGGTTATTGTGTAGACACACTTATCGGCGGACTACTATATCTCAGGCAGAGAACGGGGTCACCATTTACCATCTGGAAGCAAAATACTAACCTGCAGTACATCCGCTGTTATCGTTTTTACAAGAACCACATACCCACGCTTTGCGTGGATACGCCATTTCTTGCCGCTCTGCGGTGAATGCGGATTGGAACTTCTGTAAACCAGCAAGTAAAAAACCCGGTAGTGCTGATGGCATTCTATGATGCTGTATCCGACCAGACCGCATACTCATTACCGCACGGGTCAGAAAAGTGAAAGCGACGACCGCCGGGGAAAGTAAAGACCGGCTTTACAATAGAGCCGCCCGCCTGCTCGATACGCGATTGTGTATCCTCCAGATCGACACTATAAAAAACGACCAGTGCGCTGCCTTTCTCCGTTGATACCGACAAACTGGATTTGAAGAACCCACCATCGATGCCTTCATTTGAAAAGGCAGTGTACTCAGGCCCATAGTCGACAAAAGACCAGCCGAAAGCCGCACTGAAAAAGGTTTTGGTCAGTTCAATATCTCTCGATGGGAATTCTATGTAATCGATTTTTCCGTGTGCATGCATCTCTATATTTCTGATTGATCGGGTACTCAGACTTGCCTCAGTTGTTTGTACATTACCAGCGCATCCACATAACCTGCACGCTTGCTTTTATACGCTCCCGACAATACCCCCACTACATGAAATCCCAGTTTCTGCCATAAACGAATGGCTCCCTCATTCGTGGAAACCACGAGATTATATTGCATGGCAACGAAGCCAAGGTTCAGAGCCACTTCCTGTGAATGCTTGCACATGCTCGAAGCCACACCCTGCCCTCTCGCATGCTCCGAGAGGATATAACCACAATTGCAGACGTGGGCACCAGGACCCGGTTGATTGGGTATAATATAGTAGGTTTCCAGAATCGTATTCTCTGCATCGGATATAACCCATGTTTGCCGTGGTAAAGCAACCCAGACTATATGAGCATCCTGCTCAGAAATGTCGATTGAAAAAGCGTAGGTTTCTCCTGCTCTGAATACCTTTTCGATTATCGGCCACAAGATCGACCCAACTCATGTAACACCGATAACAATAGTGATTCAGAGGTGAAGATCGACAATGGTATTGATACGAACCAGGGGAATGAAGCCTTCGTGGCTTGTGGGATTGACTTCGACGGGACTACCCGACTCAGACTATGCGGGGTGCCATTGAGAAGATGCTGGAGGATGATCGTAAACAGGAAGAAAAAGACTGGGACAAGCCGACCACGATCAGATAGATTCACTACCTGAGACGGCCGCATGACTCCAATAGCGTACACCCAAGTGAGCTGAGGCCTACGCGATAGTCAGCGACCTTCCGGGAAGGACGATCTGAAATATCAGATATTCAACAATGACTGTGCATGATCGAGCAGATCCTCAGCCTCATCAACGATTTTCAAACCGTAGGTGGAGGTAAGCTCACCCAGGCCGAGATGAGTATAGGCGGGCACCTGGTCGAGAGTAGGCAGAGTTTCTGCTTTTTTCGTACCCGAGAAACTGTGCAGATGAGCGGCCAGAACCAGATCGCAGTAGTCGGGAAAGGGTTCCTTGTCACGCATCCAGTCTTCGCACTCCGATGCGGTCACGCTGAACTCGATGGGAAATCCCCACTTACGTAGAATGGCGCTGCTGGTCTGAGCACGCAGACTATCCACCACTGCATCCAGAATATCAGGATCCAGTTCCACTTCCGAGATTCTGTCCAGATACTGGAGCACCGCCACTACGCCAATATCGTGGAGAAGTCCGGCCAGCATGGCCTGTTCCGGGTTGAACCTGGGATCATGCTTGGCTAACACAAAGCTGATCGCGGCAACATGGGTGCTGTGTGTCCAGAGATCCCGCATCTGTCCCTGCAGCAGGACTGAAGACGACTGAAACAGCTCTCGCATGGCGAAGGAGAGAACCAGTTTGTGGGTAATCCCTGTCCCCAACCTGACGACTGCACTGGCACAAGTCTCCACCGGACTGCATCTTCCGTACATGGCACTGTTTGCTGCTTTGATCAATTTGGCCGTGATAGTGGGGTCGACCTGAACGATCTCAGCAATGACCTCCGCATCGCTGACGTCATCTTTTAACGCCTCTCCAATGCGAATGGCCACTTCCGGAAGGCTTGGGAGTTTGATTCGGTCTTTCTCTAAATCGCTTCTGAACTGATCTGCGATCTGCTCCTTCAGTTTAAGCCGCATCCGGGATAACCCGTCACTTTCACCTTCGTGCTCACGCGATTGCTGGTCAGACGCCGTGTTGCTGGTAATATCCTGCAGCATTGAGTTGGTAATACGCAGGAATCGAACCGGTGTTACGGAAATAACGTCACAGTGTCGTGGAAGATCCTTGGCGATGGGCACGCTGGCCAGCGAATCACCCGACTTCACGTCATTTATCCGGCCATCTTCGGATCGCAACCTCAATCGTCCCTCGACCAGAAACAGTTCGTAATTATCCCGACTGCCACGCTTGATCAGCATCCTTCCCGCAGGGGCCTGCTCGATTTCCACCACTTCAGAAAGCTGTTTCAATTGCCCGTCGCTCAACACTCTGAAAGGTGTAAAAGATTGCAGAGTCTCAATATCTGGAATGGAAGATGCGATTGCCATTTTTATCTCGTCAGTATCTGTGGTGCGCCAATTGACCCAATACAAAATTTTGCGGCAACAGGAAACGAAACTTGAACAGTATCGGGTGGGATTCTTCAGATTTTGTGAGTCTGTTTCCCACAAAAAAAAAGAGTGAAACGGTAACTCGTTGAAAGTCACCGCCACTTGAGACGAAATGATGAGTTAGGGGAGAAGAGTCAGCGGTTCTGCTCAGACTTGCCCGGCATAAAGCATCCGCGCCCGTTTCTGGAATGCGTGCATCGTGGTCTGAGCTGACTCTGTCAATACCAGCTCGAACACCGGTTTCATCAGCCGGGAACCAGCTTCGCAGCGCAGACGAAATTCAACCCGGCAATGGTTGTTGGGCAACGGCTCGAAATCCCATTCAATAGAGAAAAGCTTGAAAAAGGTATCGGACGAGTTGATTTCTATGGTTTTCGGGCGCCACATCCGGGTTTCAGTGCTGAATCGCCGGCGAATGGGACCCAGCTGAATAATCTGACTGGTACGGTAAATATCCCATGAATCCCTGTTGCTCACAGGGCGAGTCCGTGCCTCGTGCCAAAGTGGCAGGAATTCGGGATAACTCTCCACATCGGCCACCAGTTCGAACATTTGTTCCGCGGTGTAGGGAAACATCCGCCGCTCTTCGTGGTATGCCATACCTGCATCCGAATCCCAGGCTCACTCAGATGTCAGATCTGCAGCAGATAGTACAGGGCCAGCAAAGATCCGACAGCCGCAACCGAGTAGCCGATATAAGCCACGGCATGATCGGCCCGCAGCCCAAGCCCATGCAGAGCCGTACGCAGTCGGTGAGCAGCATGCCACAGGGACGGAACGATCACGGCCAGCAGAAAGAGCTTGCCGATCCAACCTGCCGCAAAGGACCGCATAGCCTCGTATTCCAGTATTTCAGGTACCTTGCCATAAGCGGCCATGAACGTCAGCAACACCAGAGCAGGGAACACAAAAGCCGCGATGGTGCCGCCGGCAGCGAACATGCTCCAAACCATAGGTTTATTTGATCTAGCCACCGATGCCTCCCGCGAGATACAAGATTACAATAGAAACCACGATCCAGGCCACATAGTGCCCGGCCGCGATGATCCACTCGGGTAAAAACTCCTCACCCATCTGTACGGGCATCGCCTTCGGCGTCACGGCAAACCATGCGACAGCGTGGTACAGGGTAAAAGCCAGTGCGACCCAGTGAAAAGCAATAGACAAGGGGCTGGTCAGCCCATCGAGGAAAGCCTGATAGGTTTCCGGTCCCTGGGAGAGCGCTTTGACACCCCAAAGCAATAGAAGGGTGTAGATGCCGATAAACAGGGAAGTAACCTCCTGAGCCATGTGCAGGAAGTCCCGCTTTCGCCCCAGGTACCAGGTGGTCCGGGATATTTCTCTGACGTAGGGATTACGACTCACGATTTGTTCCCCCCCATACCAAGCTTATGCATGAACCAACTCACTGTGCTGGATATCTTCATCTGCTGGACGGCACTTGCCGGATCCACGTGCTTCGGACAAACCTCCGAGCAGGCCCCGGCAAACGAGCAGTCCCAGATACCTTCGTTGCTCGCCACCACGTCTTCCCTCTCCTCGCGGCCCTGGTCCCTTGAGTCCTGATTGTATCGATGCGCCATGGTCAAGGCAGCGGGTCCGATAAATTCCGGAATCAATGCATATTGGGGACAGGCAGAGTAACAGCAGGCGCAGTTGATGCAGAGTGTGAACTGTTTGAACGTTTTCAGTTGTGCAGGCGTCTGCAGATACTCCCCTTCTTCCAGGGGTTTTTCATCCGTACGAATCACGTAGGGCTTCACACGTTCCAGTTTTTCAATGAAATCATCGAATACCACGACCAGATCTCTTTCAACCGGAAAGTTAGCCAGCGGTTCGATTCTAACTTCACCCGCCGGCAGGTCTCGTATGAAAGTCTTACAGGAGAGCCCAGGCTCACCATTAATCATCATGCCGCAACTGCCGCAAACGGCCATGTGGCAGGACCAGCGAAAACTCAAGGAACTATCAAGGTGGTCCTTGACGTAATTGATGGCATCCAGCACCACCCAATCCTCGTCGCAGGGTACCTGGAAGTTTTGAAACCAGGGTTTTTCATCCTCTTCAGGGCGATACCTGAATATTGCCAGCTCCAGTGTCCGGGTAGTCGTCATTTCTCCCCTCCCCCATAGACCCGTTGCCCCGGTTGAGACCTGGTGATCACTACATCCAGGTAATCCAGTCGGGGAGAACCCTCGCCCTGATAGTAGGCCAGGGAGTGCTTCAGGAATTTTTCGTCATCACGATCGGGGTGGTCAAGCCGCTGGTGGGAACCACGTGACTCGGTCCTGTTCAATGCGGAGTAGGCCATCGCATGGGCTGCCTCGAGCATCGACCCCACTTCCATGGTATAGATTAGATTGGTATTGAACACATTGCTTTTGTCTCCCAGATGCACCTTGGTATAGCGCTGCCGCAACTCGTCGATGGTATTGCAGGTCTCCTGCAATGAATCCTGGGTGCGATAGATTCCCGCGCCCGCTTCCAGCGTTTCATTCATTCCTTTGCGCAGGTCGGTAATGTTCTCGCCGGAATCCTCCCTGAGAAACAGATCGGTCACCCGTTGCCGGGCCTCTGTCCCCTTCTGGCTGATTTCTGAATCCGAAGAGTTGGGGTTGGATCTGGCATGCTCTGCCGCATGTTTACCCGCCCGCCGGCCGAATACCAGCAGTTCGGTCAATGAGTTTGATCCGAGCCGATTGGCCCCGTTGATACTCACGCAGGCACATTCACCTGCCGCGTACAAACCCGGTAACGGGGTAGCGGCATCGATATCGGTATGAATGCCGCCCATCATGTAGTGCACGACAGGCCTGACAGGGACTAATTCATGAACCGGGTCGGCGCCCACATAGCTCGAGGCCAGATCTCTGACCAGGGGCAGTTTTTCATTAATTTTTTTCTCGCCCAGATGACGCATATCCAGGTGAATCACATCCCCCCAGCGACTGCTGACCGTGCGCCCTTTCTGCTGCTCATGCCAGAAAGCCTGGCTGAGGCGATCCCGGGGTCCCAGTTCCATCGCCTTTTTTCTAGGCCAGGGATCGGGCGGGCCGAGTTCGTAGTCCTGAAGGTATCGGTATCCATCCTTGTTCACGAGAATCCCGCCCTCACCCCGGCACCCTTCGGTCAACAGAATTCCGGTCCCGGGTAACCCCGTGGGATGGTATTGCACGAATTCCATGTCCTTGAGCGGAACGCCGGCACGGTAGGCCATGGCCATTCCATCCGCGGTTTTTATGGCCCCGTTGGTGGTGAAAGGGAACATCCACCCCGCTCCCCCCGCGGCAATGATCACCGAACGCGCCTGAAACAGCTGCATCAACCCGGTGCGCATCTCAATGGCGGTCACGCCCTGGCACCGGCCCTCGGAAACGATCAGGTCTGTAGAATAGTACTCATCGTAGCGTTTGATCGAGGGATATTTTATGGAGGTTTGAAACAGCGTGTGAAGGATATGAAAACCGCTCTTATCGGCTGCAAACCAGGTGCGTTCGTTTTTCATACCGCCAAAGGGGCGTACGGCGACTTTTCCATTCTTTTCCCTGCTCCAGGGACACCCCCAATGCTCCAGCCGCGTCAGCTCCAGTGGGGCCTGCTCGATGAACAGGTCCACAGCATCCTGATCACAGAGCCAATCACCTCCCGCGACAGTGTCGTGAAAATGATCATCCATGCTGTCATCCGGCTTGATCACTCCAGCTGCACCACCTTCTGCGGCCACTGTGTGACTACGCATCGGGTACACTTTTGATATCAAAGCTATTTTGAGTTCAGGAGACTGCTCCGCAACCGCGATTGCAGCACTGAGACCTGCTCCCCCGGCACCTACGATAACGACGTCTGTTTTTATTGTTTCCACTCCAAACCTCCCCTCTGGCCGTCGCGGTGATCACCTCGACAGATGTACTTTTGATCACTCACTTTACAACCTTAAACCCTACAACGTCCACCGTAGATGCCGGGTCGGGTAATTAACCCGGTGGCCCGTCCTATCCTGCTCTGAACCCGATTCCGAAACAAACCTGACCCACATCAATACTCATGGGTTGTACTTGATTTAACATCTCCGATGTTGTTATATGAATTCCTCAAAATGAAAATGGTCAGGCGGCGCTGAACCGGCCTCGCAACTGACGAAAAATGTAAGTGTATCGCTCGATACGAAGTCTGCGCGATTCAGCACTTGCTTGTGATCGTAAATCGTGGAATTCGATTCCCGTATTGCATAGACACATGAGATTCAGATGGTGCAGCTAATGAGCGCCAGTCAAAAAGCTTTGTCTCGGTACACCAGAGTATCCTAACATTCAGATATTATTAACAACTTTTCGGTAATTTTGTAATCAACGGGCTCGGTACAAAGCTCAGGTTTTCTCCCATCGATGCATTGGCCGTAATTCGGCACAATGACCGGGCTGGGACACAACAAGAACCAAGAAGCCGTATATGACTAAGCAGAGTCTTTCCGCCAAGAAACATCCCGAAACCACGCTGAGAAATTCGGCGTCAACCGGAGATTCCAAAGAGCCTCAGGTTCCCGACTATCTTGTGAAGACTTACTGGTGGGCTTATCTTCACCCTCGAAGCGTTCAGATTTTCGAGCGCCAGTGGATTGTCAATCTGATTTTGTGGGGTAATTTTTCGAAACTGAGAGACAGTGCCCTCGATGCGATTGGCCAGCGGATATCCGGCCGAACCCTCCAGGTAGCCTGTGTTTACGGTAATTTCACTCAAAAACTGGCGCAGCGACTGTCACCCGGAGCCAGCCTGGACGTCATAGACGTGGCACCCATTCAGTTGGAAAATCTTCAGAAAAAGCTTAAGGACCGCAAAAATGTCGCCTTGAGTCGACAGAATGCCTCCAATCTTCAGTTTGAGGACAATCTGTTTGATCAGGTTGTCCTGTTTTTTCTGCTCCATGAACTTCCAGAAGATGTTCGTGCCAAAACTGTCCGCGAAGTACTCCGGGTGGTAAAACCGGGGGGGAAAATCGTTTTCGTGGATTACCACCGCCCCGTCCGCCTCCATCCTCATCGCTATATCATGCGCCCGATCCTGAGATACCTGGAGCCCTATGCACTGGATTTGTGGCAGAACGAGATAACAAGCTGGCTGACCCGGGAGGACCCTCCGGTCAGGGTTGAAAAGCAGACTTACTTCGGGGGGCTATATCAGAAAGTGGTCATGACCCGCTGACAGCAGGACCAGCGATTGAGGGTTACGGAGCGATATCAGGTATGCCAGAATCATGCAGGGCATGTTGTTATTTACTGCGGCCCTCATTCATCACAGCTTCATTGCAGCGGCTAGTTGATTATTCTGTCATAAAGGGTATACTTCCGCCTCCTGACCATTAAGGTCAGCCCCCAAGAATCATCTGGAGCGGTAGTTCAGTTTGGTTAGAATACCGGCCTGTCACGCCGGGGGTCGCGGGTTCGAGCCCCGTCCGCTCCGCCAGATTTGTATTCCCGCTTGATCCTGAACCGACAATTCGGGATTCGTGAGACGACCGAACCAATCACAATTCCCACACTGACCGAGTCACCCCGGGCAGGACCAGAATGCAGCCGGACAAGATACCCGGGCTAATCCATCAGATTTATTAAAATGAACTGCAACACTTTTGTGCTTCGCTCTTCATAGTCGGTCACGCCATCACCGTCGCTATCCACTTCGTTTAAGTCTGTCCCATCTAAAAACTCGTCGATATTTCGAACACCGTCACCGTCTCGATCAAGCACTGCATCGGCTGGATTCTGCGGATTCAGTCCCGCCGAAATCTCTACTTCATCGGGTATACCGTCATTATCATCATCTGGATCACAGGCATTGCCGGCACTGTCGCTATCTGAATTCATCTGATCCGCATTACTGATCAACGGGCAGTTGTCGACCGAATCCAGAGCATCGTCATTGTCGGTGTCTTCATCGCCGATCAGGGTACCCAACTCAACCTCTCCGCGATTAATCAGTCCATCCCCATCGGGATCCTCTTCGGCGTCGTTGAAATCCCTGGGATTGAGCCCGTTATCCAGCTCCTGCTTGTCATTGATCCCATCATCATCGGTATCAGCCAGCAAGGGATCGGTGAAAAAGTCCAACTCTTTGCTGTCATTAAGACCATCGCCATCGGTATCGCTCCGGCGTGGATGGGTTCGCAACTCGAACTCCTGGATGTTGGTCAGTCCGTCACCATCGGAGTGTTGATCGGCATCTGTGTCCGATTCCGGATTCAGTCCATAAGCCAGCTCGTAGACATCGGTCATACCGTCTTCATCGAAGTCGGCAGGGTCCGCCTGTACAGTGATCGATGCGATGCCTGAATACAGACTCTGAACGGTTTCGCTACTGCTGGTAACCTCGACAAACAAGGGCTCGATAACATCAAAAATGACCGGTTTTCTGGGGGCTACGGTCACCGTCACCTTGTAGGTTGCATCCGGTGCCAGGTTCCCGGCATCACAATTGAGGAGCCCGTCAACCAGCCCGCAACCACCAGGTTGGGTGGTTAAACCGGTCACCTGCAGATATTCCGAAGCAACCTGGGTGAGCTGCACGTTTTCAGCCGTTAATCCCGCGACACCCTCGGGAAGCCCATTGCGAATTTCTATTTCCAGCTGAGCGCTGTCGGCAATAACAGCCTCTTTATCCAATGTGGTTTTAACCGCCAGATTGACGAGGTGTTCAACGGATACCGTTTGCTGATCACAGGCCTGCCCCGCATCATCCCCCATACAATAGAAGACTGTCTTGTCACCCACCCCGGTATAGGTGTGCTGAGCGATGACCGAGCCCCTGCCTGTTCTTGCAGCCGGTTCTAATACTTTGATGCCATTGAGCACGGGGGGTTCCTCCCCTTCGGCGCCATCAGGATTACTGAAATCCCCATTGACGTCCTCGGTATCACCCCAGAAAACATAGGCTTCATGAGCCTGCTCGCTGCCATCGTCTTCATACTCGCCGGTGAACATTATCGGAAACCCGATACTGATGCGCTGGGGCAGAGTCATTGCTGTGATCCTGGGTGGATCATTGACCGGGGTGACCTGAATATCGAACCTGGCAGGTAAAGAATCGTCCAATCCGTCGTTGGCAATAAAGGTAAAACTATCGGTGCCGTAATAGTCGGGATCCGGGTGATAGGTGCGCTCATTCCCCGAGCCGGTCAATGACCCGTGCCCGGGTGGGATGACAATCTCATAGCTCAAGGTGTCCAGACCGTTAAAGTCCACACCCAGGATACCGTCGGGATCATCGGCTTCGAGCAGGATCGGAACACTGGTGTCCTCCTCGGTTATCGAGCCGCCGTCGAAGGCGACCGGCGGGCGGTAGTTGCGGACAACATTGATACTGACGGTTCCGGTATTGCTCTGGGCCAACCCATCGGTTGCCCGATAGCGGAAAGTATCGGTATCAGTGTGAAAATTGAAATTCGAGACATAGGTCACGGTCACCGACTCGTCGGTGATCTCTTTGAACGGCGTGGTCTCGAAAACATGAACGAAGGATTCGTCGGTATCGACGATATAGAATTGTGTGGAATTGACCGAAACGGATTTGGGCTGCCCCATGTTTCCCAGTACGAAACTGGGGTGCTCACCCTGGCTTATCCCGGTGCCCGTGGAGAGCGCCTCACCGGCAAAGGTGCCGTCCGGTGCGAAGCGCTGAATTCGGGAATTGCCGTAATCGGCCACATAAAGCGTATCGTTGGGATCCAGCGCGATATAAGTCGGGCTGTCGAACTGACCTGGGGTGTCGCCGCTGCGGTCATTCGGGCCTGAAACCGAACAGGTTTCATCGGTACAGCTGTAGCCCTTGCTGATCTGATTGGAATCGTCACAGGCTTTATTGGTACTGGATTCACACCGCCCCATCCAACCAATATAGTCCCCCGCAACAAACTGCCCCTCACTGTCGAAATAGGAGGGAGTGAACTTGTGGATTCGATCACCGGCGGTATCGGCAACGTACAGATTGCCCATGGAATCCACTTCCATCGCAAAACCGGTCCAGCTGCTGCCCCAGCCACCGTTGTCGGTATTGATGAACTGCGCCCCGTTTTTCAGCGCACCGAGATACTGGTCATCCATGCCGTTTTTGAACTCATCGATACCATTGCTCAGATCATCCCGTATATCGAACACGAAAACCCGTCGCCTGTCGTTTACGTAAACCAGTCCCTGTCGGCTGTCGACACGGGCATAGGAGTACTGGCTGTTTGAGACCGGGTCGTCACCGGTGGAGTTATAGTCGAAGCGCCAGGCATCCCCGCTGGGGTCTGTTGTGTCGGTATCGAAATCCGGACGTATCTGGGACAAGGTCAACGTGGTCGATGATCCGCCGCCGGTGCGACTCAACGTGTAGATAAACCCATCCTGATCCATGAGGAATGCATCGGTGGTACCGCTGTAGCCCGTCTGTCCCAGAAAAGTGCCCTGGTCATCCCACTTGGAAATTCGGGGATAGGTACTGGCGCTGCTGGCGCCGCATTTCCAATAGCGATCGATCATGTACAGGATCCCGCCATCGGTCACATGAGCGAACTTCGGCGCATAAACCCAATCAACCTGAAGTCTGTCGTTGTAGGGCATCGAATTGTAAGGGGGCTGGGTACAGATGTTGTTGTAAAGCCAATTCGATCGATTATTGGACAGATAGAAATCCTCCCCGTGCGGCCCGCCTGGACTGGTCCGGTAATCTTCGATAAAAAAGGGATAGAGGGGTGCAATGAATTCTCCGCTACCCGGCCTGTCCACGATCTCAAACGACAGCGGATCCCGGACTCCATCGAGGATATCGTTGTCCATACCGGTCAGCCTGAAATCGATGGGCTGCGAGGTCAGCGTGTCACCCGTTTGATCTCCCACGAAAGGGGCGGTATTGGTACCTTCCAGTTTGATGGTAATGAGTTGCTCGGCTTCCGACGTATTGGCGGAAGGAAAACCATGATCGGTCGCCGACCAGGTCACCGGGGTACGGGTATCAACCGGGAAGTTGCCGGGTGCGTTATTGGCAATGATCGGCATGGGATCCGCCAGATCGACCACCATGGGCACTCCCAGGTCAACTTCTGCCAGACTCAGATCGTTCACGCCGGCGGGAACTTCGATGACCTTGCCCGCTGGTGGAACGATAATCGGGGCCTGAGTGTCCTGAATACGAAGAGTCTGTATGGCTGTAGTGGTGTTTCGCTCGGATTGCGGATTGGGTCCGGAGTCGGTTGCCGTCCAGGTCACCCGGGTATCCCCCAGGGGCAGCAACACCGGTATATCATGGCTTAAACTGACGGGACGTTCGCAGGGATCGACGGCCACGATATCAGCCAGCAGTTCATTCCTCACCCTGTTGAACAATACCCCGCCAAAATCTGTTGCTTCCATCACCTTCAACGGCGTATTGACGGTCACTTCCGGGTTCCGCGTGTCGTAAACAGTGAATGTCTGAGTGCGAGAGTGTTCGGCCCAGACGAGCTCGGTATTAGTGGCGCTGTCAGCCTTTAGCGTATTCCCCTTCACCAACCTTTTGAATTTCTTGAACTCATCAGGCTGAAACAACTTGTAGACCGCTTTTTTGAAACCGCTGAGTTCCGACACCGCCTTGGCCGCATCCTCATCCAGGGCCGCTTTGAATGCCGGCGCTTTCATGTAGCTGTAGATACTGGTTGCCAGGAGCGCGGTTGGGACAGCCAGATCGAATACCGGATCGACGAGGGTCTGAGCCTGCCAGGTGATCCTGTGATTACCGGCGGGAAGCTGGACTGTCTGGGAACCAAAGCTGTTTTCGATATGCTGATTCTTTACCTTCAGTAATACTTCCGCATTCTGATGAAACAGCTCAGGGGTACCCAGATCCCCCCAATCATCGGGTATTCCCGTCAATGGGTTGGCAACCACAGGATTGGAAAAACTGCGACCTACCGCAGACAGTTTGATAAATCCGTATAGATCACCGAACTGAAACTTCGACTGGGGCAAATCGAAATGGTATTCGCAATTGCCAGGCTGGTTTGGGTTCCTGGCAATATCCGGTGGTACCTCCAATACGGCCGGTATGGCTTTTTGTGCCAGACCGGAAGCCAGTACGATACCGTCAGCCACCAGGCTGAGTGGAGGCTTAGCTGCCAGTGATACACCAAATGCCGGATTGTGAATAGCCGTGGCACCCAGAATCTCCGCAGTAAGTACACCATTGTTCTCTTCCGCCAGAACCCGACTGCTGGCAGCAGACCCAATCAGGGCAGCCGTGAGAGACGCCAGCACCAACCACCCTGAGTTTGTGTTTTTTCTTGTTCTCATCAGGTAAACCTTGAACCTGCGTACCAATTGGGAACGAGGTGCTCACAAGATTACTGCTTGAAAGGTGATAAACCTCTGCTCAAAACCCTGGGAGCCTGTCCGAGAATAGCGATCGACCGGTTTTTGCTCCTGCAAAACCGGCACTTCCGCCATCCATGGCGGTCGCAGCAAGGGCAAAACTGGTTGAGTCAGATTTTTCGATCAT
>JAAELC010000567.1 GCA_024227135.1 Gammaproteobacteria bacterium | reverse complement strand
TTCTTCCCGTTGAGTTTGGGTATATACCTTCTGAGCACCAACTTGGCCCGATACCGTCCCCCTTTGACCGCCGCCACCAATGCTTCGATGTTTTCCTGCAGGTTCTCCTGATAGCTGCGTGCGTCCTGACGGTCTACACCGCTCGCCGCTCGCTTGTTGACAAACTGCCAACACCATAGAAGATATCCCACCGTCAGCATGCCAAATAGATTTCGGAACCGATGTGCCTTGTCCGATGCCGCTTTGTTCGCTATTCCCCGCAGGGAGGTTTGCTTCATGGTCCAACCCTTCGTGTCTGGATGAAGTTTCCTTTGCAGGCTGCGTAACTTTGCCGACCCCTTTCCCATGTACACGGCTCTCCCGTGCTCAGAGTACTATGAGTCGGTCTGACTCCCCACCCACTTCCGGCTTCCCTCCCTTCTCGGTCAGGATCGCTTCCCCGGCAAGCAATGCTTAGGCTTCGGCTTAGTTCCGTTTCCGGGTTTCCCCTTACGTGCCTCAATATCCGCATACCTTACCCCGCTTCCGGGAGCTGATGGGGCCTCCCAAGTTCGTGATGCTTCTCTTCCTACATGCCAGGCGCTCCGACCCCGACAGACCCTCGGGCATCTCACCGTGTCCATACCTTAGGACGATATTTGTTTTCTCTGTTGTCTGCCTGATTTCCCAGCAGTGCCACTCTATCTCGACCATAGTATTTGACTAACGATTCCTCTGTATTGGCTTCCAGCCTTTTGACACTGTCGCCGTCTGTTCTTTACAACTTAACGAGGCTCATTTCGCTTCAGGGTGGTGCGACACCCCTCTGGCCTGCAAGATTCTCTGTGTACGCTTCACCTCTGTTGTTCACGTTTGCTACAGTTTCCCTACCATTGACAACGCTGTCCGCCAGAGGCGCAACACTCGATAC
>JAAELC010000566.1 GCA_024227135.1 Gammaproteobacteria bacterium | reverse complement strand
TCTTCGATGATAACACGAACTCCAGTGACTGTTGATGATGGCAAAGGGTAAAAGTGTAAAAGAAAAAAGGGTAATTAAGTCCTGACGCAACGAAAACCCACGCCGACGTCACGGTCGAACGGGATGAACCTGTAGCGAATCGCGCACCGGGCGTTGCCACGGTAGCTGTCCCAGGAGCCGCCACGCAGCACCAACCCCCCATCCCCATGCTCGCTGGTCGTCCACTCCCACACGTTTCCGGCCATGTCATAACACCCGTCCGGACTGATCCCGTTGGGGTAACGGGTGACCCGGGTGGTTTTGCCGATGCCGGACTCTTTGGTGTTACACTTTTCCTTGTCAAATTCACCGACCCAGGGATACTGGCGGCCATCAGTGCCCCGTGCAGCGCGCTCCCACTGCACTTCAGTGGGCAGGGCCTTGCCGGTCCATTTGGCAAACGCCTCAGCTTCATAAAAACTGACGCCCACCACAGGATGCCCGGGTTGGTTCCATTTGTCATGGTCCCAAAATTCCGGTTTGGATATCTCATTTTCCATTCGCCAATTGATGCCCTCATCGCTCCAGTATTTGTCTTTGTTGTAACCTTTGGCTTTGATAAATTCTGCGAACTG
>JAAELC010000565.1 GCA_024227135.1 Gammaproteobacteria bacterium | reverse complement strand
GGATAACAAGCGCCAGAACTATCGTTTCGGTTCCACATCACAATACAATGCTTCAGAGGCCAAGGACGAGGCGCGTAAGCTGCTGAACAGTATCGCAGGGGGCGCAGACCCAGTAGCGGAGAAACAGGCTGCTAAGGCGTTTAAGAAGGCTTCTGAGTCCAGAACACTATCCAAATACCTCAATGGCGCGTACTGGGATGAACACCTGTCTGCCCGTAAGTCAGGACAGGCCACTAAAGACCGTATCACAGCAAGCTACGAACCGTTCCTTGATACTGATATGGCGAAGCTCACCCCTGCTATGTTGAACAAGCATCGTACTGACAGACGCAATACTGGCATCAAGCCACAGACATTGAACAGGGAGCGTGTTGCGATACACGCGCTGTTCGTTCAGGCGATTAAGGACAAGCTGATTACTTCCAACCCTGCTGACGCAGAACACCATGAGAAATTAAAAGAGGTTGACGCTAAACGGGTTCGATACCTTGGCATGAAGGATGAGCATGAGAACCATCCTTCAGGCGAACGTGAGCGCTTCACAGCAGCTTTAGAGTCCACCCCTGCCCAGACACAAGCGATAGTGGGTCTGTGTATGGAAACGGGTATGAGGCGCAACGAGATATTCACTCTTAAATGGGATGCAGTCAGCCTGAAAAACAGAACCGTTACCGTACACGCTCACTTTGCCAAGGCAGACAAGCGCAGGGATATCGGACTGAATGATAAAGCCACCGCTATCCTGACTAAGTGGAAGCGTGGTCAGGGGAACGTTACGCGATTAGACGGGCTAGTATTCCCTAGTCATACGGGTAAGCAGCTTACCACCATCCGCACCACCTGGAACACGCTCACCCGCAATGCACAGGTTGAAGACTTCAAGTTCCACGATATCAGGCACGATGTTGCATCCCGTCTGGTGATGGCAGGGGTAAGTCTGTATGAGGTTGCCGCTATCCTGGGTCATAGCGATGTGAGC
>JAAELC010000564.1 GCA_024227135.1 Gammaproteobacteria bacterium | reverse complement strand
CACTGAATGACCGCAAAAAAGAAAACGAAACGGGACCTGAGCGGTCCGTTTGGCTTTGAACCCTACAAGCAGAAAAAGGGTGAAGAGTACATGAATGAGCAGCAGGAGCTGCACTTCAGAAATATACTTGAATCCTGGATGAAAGAATTGATGGAGGAAGTGGATCGGACGGTTCACCATATGCAGGATGAAGCGGCTAATTTTCCAGATCCCAATGACAGGGCAACGCAGGAGTCTGAATTCAGTCTGGAACTGAGAACCCGCGACCGGGAACGTAAACTGATCAAGAAGATCGAAGACATCCTGGCGCTGATCGACAGCCACGACTATGGCTACTGTGAGGCTTGTGGTGTAGAAATCGGAATTCGCCGCCTTGAAGCACGCCCTACAGCAACCCTCTGTATCGATTGCAAGACACTGGATGAAATCCGGGAAAAGCAAATGGGTTGAACCGGTAGCGCATTGATCAGCATTGAAGTCGGCACCCGCCGACTTTCATAGATGCCCGGTAACTGCTCACCCCCCAGAGATTACCCCGCATAGGCGGTCTGTGGAGGAAGTGTCTTTGGCATGGATGCCAAATCCAAGCCAACATGGAGGTATTTGCGGCGTCTTCCGCAACAGATTGCCTGTGCGGGGTGAGTAGTTACGATGCCCGAAGCCAAGACCTCATCTTATCGCGGACGGTTTGCGCCCTCCCCTTCGGGTCCACTCCATTTCGGATCACTGGTCGCAGCGATCGGAAGCTATCTGGATGCCCGCAGTTGCAACGGGGAATGGCTGATTCGTATCGAAGACCTGGATCCTCCGAGAGAAAAGCCTGGCGCAGCCAGCGCTATACTCCGCACTCTGGAGGCCTTTGGATTCGAATGGGACGAGGAGCCGCTCTATCAAAGCAACAGGATTGAAGCCTATCATGCAGCCCTGGATAAACTGCTGAACGATGGTCTCGCCTACCCCTGCGGTTGCACGCGGCGAGAGGTGGCCGCAGCAGGCCTGTCAGGTCAGGAAGGCCCCAGATATCCTGGTACCTGTAGAACAACCCCTCCCACACGCCCATCGCCACACTCCATGCGCCTGTGGACAACCCATACGGGCGAATCCTTCACTGATCGAATTTGTGGACAGCTCCATCAGAACATAGGGCTTGAAGTGGGGGATTTTGTGCTACGTCGAGCTGACGGTCATTATGCTTATCAACTGGCTGTTGCGGTCGATGACGGGGCGCAACAGATTACCCGGGTAGTTCGGGGTGCAGATCTGCTGACGTCGACTCCACGTCAGATCTACCTGCAACGTCTGTTGAATCTACCCACACCCGAATACGCCCACCTGCCGCTGGTGCTGGATGATGAAGGCAGAAAACTCAGCAAACATTCCAGTGCCCGGGCACTGGATATCAGTAACCCCTTGCCTTCACTGCTCAGTGCCTGCCGGTTTCTGGCCCAACCGGCGCCTCCACATCATCCCGCCAATCTATCCGAATTCTGGGAGTGGGCGATTGCCCGCTGGCAACTGGAGCAGATACCGGTTCACCAACAAAACAACAAGTGATCCTGAGCACCCTTGAGAGGGCGGTTCAATCTAAGTCTTGCGAAAGTCCACTCTCCGCAGTCCCTTCGGCTTGTTCGCGGCGTTTGCGCAACATTTGGCTTTGTCGTTTCAGTACGTGACGAATCAGAACATCCCTGTCGTTCTCACGCAGATGAATAAACTGCACCCTGGTCTGATAGAGCCTGTCTCCGGAAGGTGCTTCGTCCATCTTCTTACATGCAATCACTTCGGCGTAAACGATCAAACCGGTAAAAGAGGGAAGCAGCAACTTCAATTCCAGTACGACGCCCACGGTAACCGGCGTGGGTGAATCGAAAGCGATACCACTGGCGCTGAGATTCACAGCGCTTACCGGCTGATCCGCCAGTTCGGTAGTCCAGGCCAGAAATGCCCGGCCCAACAAATCGACCTTACTGTCCAAAGATTTCAGATAGCGTGCTATATCAGGGGACTCGACCTCGATCTTACGAAGGACTCCCGCCATTTCCTGGGTGATGACCCCCAGACTACTCATGATGGTAAAACCGTAGTCCAGGTCTTTCTGCTGATGCTCCAGCTTCTTTTTCAAGCTGGCCTCAGGAATCTCCTGGTAACTCAAACTGACCGAATCGTCCACCCGGAAAAACTGTCGGCGATCCTGGTTCAGGTCTTCCTGCGGTTGATCATCGATCATGATTACCCTCCCCTTTTGTCTTCAATAAGCAGTGTTTCACCATTGTCCAGATCATCACCCCTTTCGAGGATCATCTCCACTCTCCGGTTGACGGACCGATTTTTAGAACTGTCGTTGGGTACCAGTGGATGAGAATCCGCGTGGCCCTCCACCAGAACTCTTGCAGGATCGATATCCGGGTTTTTCAACAATGAGTGGACTACGGTCACCGCCCGAGCCGATGAAAGTTCCCAGTTTGAGCGGAAACGCGCTGTGGATATGGGTATATTGTCGGTGTGCCCCGCAACAACGACTTTACCGGGAGATTTGACCACGGCGTCCCCGATCCGGTCCAGTACCTGGATAAACCCTGGGTCCAGGCGCGCACTACCCGATGAGAATGACCCCTTTTCCTGAATTCGAATAATGATCTTGCTGCCTCCAGTTTCGATACTGACCAGACCAGCGTCGATTTCTTTCTGCAACAGCGCAATAATCTCTGCCGCCTGCTGTTTTACTTCCTGTTCAATCTGCTTTGCGGCCGCTTCCATCACTGCCCCATTAACCTCAAGATGCTCTCTCTCGTTTTCAATGGTTCTCTGGGTGATTTCGTTAATGGGGGAGGGATCGTTAACCATATTGGGGCTGAATTCCTGCTTGATGACACTGACACCCCTGACAATCTCATTGGCCGGTATCTTTCTCTGTACGCCGAACGCATCTTTCATGGACTCTGCCATCTTCTTGAACCTTATCGCATCCACCTCTGCGAAGGACAGCAACAGAACGAAGAAACACATCAGCAGAGACATCAAATCAGCGAATGTAGCAAGCCAGGGGGGCAGGCCCGCCTCACATTTGGGACAATCGTCTGCCATGGCTCAGGCTTCCGCCTTGGTGCGTTTACCCGAGGGCAGATAAGTAGACAGCATCTGCTCCAGAACCCGTGGGTTCATGCCTTCCTGGATCCCCGATATGGTCTCTAAAATTAGTGATTTATTAGTCTTTTCCATCTGACTGGCACGGGCCAGTTTATCCGCCAGTGGCTGGGCGAACGCGTTGGCTATCACCGCCCCGTAGAGGGTCGTCAACAAGGCGACCGCCATGGCAGGACCGATACTGGCAGGATCGGACATGTTGGCCAGCATCTGCACCAGGCCAATCAGGGTCCCGATCATTCCCATTGCGGGGGCCATGATCGCCATGTTCTTGAACATTCCCTGCCCCACTTCATGCCGTTCGATGGTGAGGTCGATATCCTTTGACAACAGTTTCTGAACCAGACTGGGGTCGTGACCATCGACACAGAGGCTGATACCCTGCTTGAGAAAATCGTTACCGATCTCCTGGCCTTCAAGGGCCAGCAGTCCATTCTTACGGGCCACATCCGCCAGCTGTACTGCCTCTTCGATGAGTTTCGGTGCATCATCGGTCTTGTAGAAAAAGGCTTTCATCGCAATCCCGAAGGAACTGAGAAAATCCTTTAATGAGACCTGCATCAGGGTCACCATGAATGTGCCGCCGACTACGATCAACAATCCCGGCACATTCATGAAAAGCATGACATCCCCACCGGTTGCGATAGCACCGATGATGATACCAAACCCGCCCAGCAGCCCTATGAGTGTTGCGATATCCACAGCTTACGACCCCTCCGGTTACGACATTTTTTTGAGTGGTTCCCTCAGTTCATCTTGATAGCGGTTCCCCGGAAAGAACCTTTAGTTCGCATAGACACCTGTTTGTTTTCTGAGCCGATGTAAAGTGCCGTGGCTATTCTGGTCCACTGCTACGTCGGATCACGGGCTTCGGCACGGAGACAGAATGCAAGGTGCTGCTAACCCAGATCAAGAGGAGCAGTTAGGGAAGGTCTGATTAAGTCCACGTTGTACTATAGCTTTTAAGAAAAATATTTTCGGCAAATTATCAAACAGTAACATTCATGTCCTCAAAGAATCTGAAGAGAGACAACACCTCTTTTGGAGCGTTCTCAAAAAATGCCAGGGACTCATGAATCTTTTTTTTCAAAGAATCGAAAGTCGGAAAATGATGCAGGTGTGTTCCCTTCTGTTTAACTTTCTTCCAAAGCTTCTCGATAGGATTATAATCCGGGGAGTAGGACGGAAGATTAAAGACCGTCAGGCGATCTTGGTGCTGGGCAAAAAACTCACGCATTGCCGCACTGGTGTGATACCGGGCACCGTCCTGAACGACGATGATGTGCTTCCTGGTCTTGGCAAGAACCTCCCCGAGATATGCCGCATAGGTTGCCGAGGTGAGGCGTTCTTCCTGGCATTTACAGAAAAACCGGCCGGTAAAATAGTCTATCAACCCAAAGACCTTGTACCCCTTGCGCTTACCTGAGGTCTCGATGGTGGGTTGCTGCCCTTTCCTTGCCCAAGTATAAGTGAGCGTTCCCCACTGGGGGAAAGAGGCTTCATCACCAAACAGTAGATAGGCGTTCTTTTCCTTGGCGAGCGCCATAATCTTCGGCCAGGTTTCCGCCAGCCATTGCGCCCGTTTCTCTTCATTCAAGTGGTCGGAGACAAATTTCGCCTTCTGGTAGCTAAACCCCATATTCTTCAAAAGCTCGGCGATGTAGAAGACCGAGTAGACGACACCGAACCGCTCGTGGATAAGTTCCTGAACCATCGGACTACGCCAGCAATTACCTATGAATCCCGCCTTTTCCGGCCCATCATCTATGAGCTTGGCCAACTCCCGCTTGTGCGTGTTCGTCAGTTTAGGTGGCCGGCCGGGGGACTTTTTTGATGTCAATCCTCGCAGGCCATACAAAAGAAACTTCTTGATCCATCCGTGTATCGCCTCTACCGTGACTCGCAGCGTAACGGCAACTGCTTTTTTGCCCTGACCCTCACCCAATGCCAATATCGCCATCACCCTGTTGGCCTCCCGGATATCCCCTTTTGCTCTCGCTTTTCTTAATTTCTTGACCAGGTCTTTCTTTTGCTTGCTCGTGACTTTCAAGTGAAAGTTCAACATGCGATGACCTCCTCTGTTTTCGGAGATCCCCACGTTACATTACTATTTTGATTATCGGTTGTTTAACGATCCGTTAACCTATTGATATATCGCGTTTTTCAAAAATCTTTTTCTTGAGATCTGTAGAACAATTATCGTCGTTGTGAATCATTCTCAACTACTAGTATTTTACTTCCCTTTTTACACTCATACAGCGCCTTCATCCATCCGTTTTCTCCCTGGAGCTAATCTCCAGACAGACTCATCCCTAGCCCATCTTTGGGGCGCGATCGACGTAACTAATGATTATGCCTTTAGCTCCCGTAAAGTAACGGGGTCTGCATGAATGCACGCGTATAGCAACCTATCAAAAATTTGTTCAGGCCAATATCTTCGATTAAACCGATAAGCAAATTCTGCTAAGTATTTCTTTCGATTTATTGCCGAACACGACGGGCAAGTAAAACCATGCGGCCATCTCAGCGATAAAAAATGATTCCAGCACGCCTGCTCATCTGGAAAGCGCTCGT
>JAAELC010000563.1 GCA_024227135.1 Gammaproteobacteria bacterium | reverse complement strand
CTTTTCGCTGATCACCCTGCGGTAGAGGTACCTCGACAAGTATTTCAGGGCCTCTATCCCTCTCCCGACATTGACGCAGGGGGCAACCCATTTCCGAGGGACGTTTATAGGTGCAACCAGACCGGCTTCTGGTATTGGTACGAAGTACCATGGTCATACCGATCTCTGCTCCCAGGTGTTTCGGATTCATGCCAGGTAAGCGAAGACTCCGAATTCTTTCAAGACTGAAGCAACGCAGGAAAACAAGAGGCTGTAGACGGTTTTTTGATTGAACCGGGCCAACGGCCGTAGTTCACGCGGCAAGGTAAACGTCACCATAAAGTAGGGCACCGGTAGCAACTTTTGCTGCTGCGTATCAATCCACTGGCTGGTGGTATGATTCTAACATTTCGGGCAATGCCGGTTGCCACACGATAACGGTCGCCATTCGCAGTGATCACAATCCGGGCACTGAACGTACAACTCACCGGAGTCAGGGGTACTGCAACGAAGAATGGCAGCAAGGGTTTTGAGGTGACCCGGAAGAACTGCAGTACCATATTTGCTGATATATTGTTGAGAGTAATGCTCTACAAGAGTCGCCATCTTCATATTCACCCTCCCTTGAGACTGACCTGCAGGGTGTTGACCAAGTCATTAATCGCCCGGCGGCTGTCTTT
>JAAELC010000562.1 GCA_024227135.1 Gammaproteobacteria bacterium | reverse complement strand
TCTTCGATTCGATAAAACAGGCCTCGCGATTATTACCGCGCTGGACGATATGATAGGGATAACCAGGAAGATACATCCATTTACGTCGGGGCATAGCAACTCCTTTGCCATGAATAATATGAGATGACTCTAGCGGGAAATCAGAGACTGGTCAAAAATAATCCCTCCGTCACCTTTTCTTCCACACCCATTGACTCAAGTCAGCTTAGCCACGTCTCGGAGACTTCCACGGCAGATTCCCCCTTGCAGGGTAAGGCAATATATGATTGCATGATCAGGAAGGCCAAATTTCCCTACTTGGTTGATTTCCTGAAGTCCTAGAGAGGGTTTATTCGCAACCGAGGTCGTTCCCGAATACCTCTAATTTTCAGAAATTTTGTCCACGGGGTGGGCTACCCATAAATAGAATGAAGTATTTTCCTGCATGAAATTTGCTCTAAGGAAGGTCTGAGTAAGTTCCAAACCATCATTTCCACGAAGGCAGGAATTTATATTTGTCAGTCAGTTACAAACGTGGCTATATTTGAATCATGACTTAATCAGCATTCCCCTAATTTTCACGCCCAAATCAGATTCAGCAGTGAAACTCATTGCCCAAAAAGCACGGTACCATTTCTCGAATAGTCGGATTGGTCCGAGTTTGGAAAATTGTTCCAGGCATAAGCCAACCTCCCACCTCACAAAACGGAAATCTCTTGTAAAACCTCTCCAACAAGTAGACTTGCTCAGGGAGCAGGATGCAAAATGCAAAGCCTAGGCAACACAACGAGAATAAATGTACCTTACGCATGGAGGCTGCTCAGCTTTTTAACCTTTGCCATGGTTACCATGAACGCATTTGCAATGAACTGCGGCCATACTATTCCAGGTATCATTACCGGCGATAAACAGGAAGATGCTTACAGCTTTTTCGCCGCCGCCGGGGAAAGAGTATTGATTCACATCATCCCTAATGATCCGGCCCACTTGCTCATGGCAAAAATCGTGGAACCCACCGACGACCTCATATCAGATGAGGAAAATTATAAAAGGTACCATTTTAACTATACCAAGCGGGTTGATCGCCAGTTTCAAAAGGATGGCATTTACACTCTGTACATCAAGGGAGGCAAAGAGATTCCTGCGGAATACAAAGTACACCTCGAACGCTTGAACGAGAATATGCGTTGCGCCGAGTTCCTGGAATGTGGCAAGACAAAAACGGGGGAAGTGGCCACATCGGGTATATACCAACTATACGAATTCCCTGTGGTTGCCGGCGAGCGCTTCAGGATTGTCCCCTATACCGAAGATGGTCGAGAAGTATCCTTTACACTGGTTAAACCTGACGGCAGACACGGTGGTTTATACTCGGCGATTCCTGTATCTAATCATGTGGCAAACGCCAACGAGGAAGGGATGTGGGCCATTCTCGTCAACAGCGAACCCGGGCCGATAAAGGTACATCTTCAGCGGTTGACCGAAGGCCGGCGATGTACTGAAACCCTGGAGTGCGGAGAAGATAAGAGCAAGGAAATCACTGTTTCCGAACTCTATGAATTGTACGAATTCCCCGTGGTGGCAGGTGAACGTATCAGAATTCTACCTTTTACCGAGGACGAACGAGAGATCGTCTCGCGCTTAATCAAGCCAGACGGCTCAAACAAGGGCAACTTCTACGGAGGGGCGAAATCTTTTGTGGCCGAAGCGAAAGATGAGGGAATTTGGGCAATACAAGTCAAGGGTACACCCGGCCTCTTCAAGACCGAGTTCATTCGATTTGCCGGGCCCAATACCTGCTTCGAGCCGGTATTGAACTGCGGGAATCAGATACCCGTCACCACCTCCCATGACGGCCAATGGAATCTCTTCCCATTTAATTTGCCGGAGGGAGCTTATGCCTATGTGCATGCTTACAGTATTGGAGAAAGCGACAGCAATCCCAAGATGAAAATCGCCTCTTCTTACCTTCCCCTGGGATTGGGTGATTTCTATTTCGGACCGAAGCAGTTTACCGCCCTGGAGGGAGGCGAACACCTTTTGCTCACCCAGAGCGATAAGGGCAGGTTCAACGTGGATTTTTACACCAGCGATCCAGCGGCGGAATGCGGCGAACCACTCAAGTGCGGGGAGCCGGTACAGCTCTATTTTACCCATACTGAACAGGAGGAGGCAGTCAAAATCGAAGCCAAACAAGGAAAAGTTTATCGGATTACGGCGATCACACCCGAGCGATTTCCACTTCTCGACCGACTCTCTTTGCAGAAACCGGACGGGGACTTCGCAGATACCAAGGATTACAGCATCTACACTATCCTACCGGGAAAAACGTCACTCACTTTCACTGCCCAGCAGACAGGTATGTATCGATTTTGGTTAACGGGTTCGCTGACCATCGCGGAAATCACTTTGACAGAAGAGGAGTGTGTCGGATTCCTATACGCCGCTTTCGGGGATTCTTACGCGGCGGCAACAGGGGCAACGAACTCGGATCCCGGTAAATGTGGTCAAAGCAAACACGGCTACATCCAACAGGTGCAGATCTCAGGTCTTCCTGATCACAAGGTAAAAAGGATCAATGCCAGTTGTGGTGGTGCCAGGATTGGTGACATCATGGTGCAGGCGGACAAACTTTATCGATTTGGAGAAAGCGAACCGGCACCTGTTCTATCTGTAGATACCGACCTGATTACGATACAGGGTGGCGGAAACGATGTTGCCATGGGCTGGTTGGCCAATACATGCGGTAGAAATTATTCTAATTGGGAAGCTGATTGCGGTTCGGGAGAACTGCCCTTTTTCTTACCGCCCCACATAGATGCAACGATCTGGGAAGCACTTAAGGATCTGGGGCTCGATGAGTTGGCTCGTAGGGTTGCCGAAGGTAATGTTCCATCGGTGAAGGAAGTAGCGGAAGCCGCTCTGAACAAGCTGCCAGATAAACTCGATCGTCTCTTCAATCATATCGCTGGAAAAGCCCCGAATGCGGAGATTATCGTGGTGAACTACCCCTTGCTGTTTCCCGAGGAAAATCTGGAAAATTTCGACACTTCGAATTGTCTGGAATTCTATTTTATCACTCGAAATGAAAGAGTGTTTCTAAACGAAGTTACCCGCGAACTGAACGCGCTTCTAAATGCGGCTGCAAGACGGCATTATTTCCACTATGTTCAGTTGGAACGTCCCTTCGATCGACACGGCCCATGTGCGGACATCATTTATGAAAATCAGGAGTGGGTAAGCGGAGCTGTCGGTGTTTCACATGGGGAGGCTTTTCATCCTAATGACCTCGGCAATCAGGTAATCGCCCGAGAGATCAATCACCTGATAAAAGACAAACTCTTCTTTGCTGAACAGATTTTCTTCCCTAACCGAAAGCTAAAACCTCAAAAAGTTAGCGCTGCAGTTGATGGCACACCGCAGCTGTTGAAAAACATCACCCAGACCAACCTGCATATCACCACCGAATGGCCCGCAGCCTGCAATTCTTTTCACCGACTCTATCGTTACTCTCCCAGCCAGCCGGTCCGCCTGCACTCGACGGGATACCGGGCAGAGGAGAATCTGGTAATCACTCTGAGAAGCGAAGTGCCGGATAAACCTATCTTTCTCACCGCAAAAACCGATCTCGAAGGTACTTTGGACCAGAACATTGAAGTCCCCGCACTGGAAGAGGGCTCTATAATCCAGGTCGAAATCATGGGCATTGTTTCCGGCACAGTAGCCGTGGGCAGCTTCACCATTGGGGCGACGACCGGCCTCGACAGCGACGGTGATGGCGTGCCGGATATCTGCGATAACTGCCCCAACAAAGCCAACCGTCGGCAGATCGATACCGACCTTGACCAACGGGGCGATATGTGTGATGGCTGTATCAACGATCCGATGAACGATACCGATAGCGACGGGCTCTGCGCCGAGGTAGACCCTTGCCCCTTCGACAAGGACAACGACAGTGACAGCGACAACATCTGCGGTGATCGCGACAATTGCCCTGAACTGGCTAATCCGGATCAGTCCGACCAAGACAGCGACCGCAGAGGAGACGCCTGCGACTTAGAGCCGCTATTGACCCTGCGCTGCGGTGACACCGATTCCGATGGTTGCGACGACTGTGCTGCCGGCTACTTTAATCCTCTGACGGACGGTATCGACGACGACGCGGACGGCCGCTGCGAAGCGCCGTTGGATCCGCTGTCTGTCGATGCCGACGCCGACAGTGTCCCGGATTTTCTTGACTACTTCCCTGCCGACGGGAAAGAGAGTTGCGATACTGACTTCGACGGCACAGGTGATAATAGGGATCTGGACGACGACAATGACGGGATACCGGACTGGTGGGAAGAGAAGTACGGCCTGAATCGCCGCAACCCCTACGATGCCCGGTGGGATCCGGATGGTGATGATGTCACAAATCTGGAGGAATTCTTGAACGAAACCCATCCCTTCAGGAACGACAAATTAATACGGGCGTTGGTTCCTTTGATTCAGGAGTTTATCTTGGATTGATCACCGGCTATGTGAGGCCATCCTGCTGGCGTTTTGCTGGGCCCATCTGTGTAGGGATTATCTCAATGCGGGGCGCGGCTATAAAGCACTTGAAGCCTGGGCCTTGGAGTGGAAACAGAATATCGGTGCACTCTACCACTACAATCGCCTGCGCCTCGAACAGTGGGACAGTGAGCGTCGGCTTGATCAACAGACCGAAGGCTTCGAGCAATACCATTAAAAGATACAGACACTCCTGCAGGAGATGCACCGGAAGGCCACCCGCCTGACCGGA
>JAAELC010000561.1 GCA_024227135.1 Gammaproteobacteria bacterium | reverse complement strand
TCGATCTGGATGGTGTAGGGGTTCCAGGACAATCCGAGTGATTCCACAAAGCCCTTGGCAAAGCCAGGCCAGTCGAGATCTGGATAGGCTGCCAGATGGGCGTTATAGTTTCCCACCGCCCCGTTAATTTTTCCCAGTAGTTTTATCTCGGCCACTTGATCTCGCTGACGTTGCAGCCGATAGGCGAAGTTGGCCATTTCCTTTCCCAGTGTGGAGGGGGAGGCGGGCTGTCCATGGGTGCGGCAAAGCATGGGTTTGTCGGCGTGGTCGTGGGCAAGTGTTGCGATGGATGCGATCAGTTCATCCATTTGGGGCAGCAGGACCTGGTCACGGCCCTCCCGCAACATCAAACCATGGGAGAGGTTGTTGATGTCCTCCGAAGTGCAGGCAAAGTGGATGAATTCACTGATTGCCTCCAATTCTTCGTTGCCAGCGATCCGTTCCTTTAGAAAGTACTCCACCGCTTTTACATCATGGTTGGTGGTTGCCTCGATCTCTTTTACCCGCTGGGCCTCTTTGGGGGAAAAGTCATGGATAATTCTATTTAGGAGATCGTTTGCGGATTGGCTCAGCGGTTTGACCTCACCGATACCCGGATTTTCAGATAATGCCTGCAACCAGCGTATTTCCGCAAATATGCGTTGTTTGATCAGGCCGAATTCGCTGAAGCTTGAGCGCAGATCGATACACTTGCTGCCGTAACGGCCGTCGACGGGTGATATTGCGGTAAGGGTGGAGAGTTCCATGTTAGCTTTTAATTTCGCGTTCAAAAAAAGATTAAATTATAGCACCGGGGGTATCGGCGATGGGTTTGCTTGAGTGCTTTTTTGTTGCCAATATGTCATTTCTGTCAGGATGAAGGCAGGCGCCGGGGGGGGGGGGGGATTTATCAGTACGGCTTGGATTGGTTTCTTTGAGTCCATCGGAAGCGGTGTCAAAGAATTTTACACTTCAACCAAGTAGATTTTTGGCGACAATCGTAACTTGCTGTTATTAAAGTAATTAGTAATTTTGGCGTGAATTGTGCTTACTGTTATCCTCTAAGTAGCACCGTTCAGGGTTTTCAGTATTTTTTAGGGCTTTTCAACATCATAACAATCGGATTAAGAGGTAGGGATAAAATGGGAAAAACACGTCTCACATCAAGCGTGCTGGCGCTAGGTCTGGCACTCAGCGCCGGTGGTGCGAACGCAGCTTTTATACAGGGTTCGCTTTCGTTTTCTGGTTTCTTCGACACTTTACCAACGGCTCCCACCAGCAGTATCGTGAGTTTACTGACTTCATTTGACGTTGAGCCGACGGCAGTTGCGGCCGCCGGGAGCGTGGATTTCAGCACTACGTCTGGTACTCAGGTCGCTTTTGACTTCGATATCAATGCATTGCCTACAGGTTTTTTCGACACTGACACGGGCTATCATTTCGAACTCATGCAAGCAAACATTACGAGTGCTACTGCGTTCAATTGCAGCGGTGGGTTGTGCGTCGACGGCATCGCGCTTTTTGTTAGTGGTGTAGCGACTCATGCAAGTTTCGATGATACTGAGTTCCTGGGACAGTGGACATCGCAAGGATCGTGCGTAGGGCAGGCTGGTGAGTGTACACAGGATCCTTCGGCAAGCTGGTCTGCGTCTCTTTCCGCAACAGGTTCTGCTCCACCACCTCAAGTTCCTGAGCCGGCTGTTACTGCCCTCTTCGGGCTTGGACTTGCTGGTCTGGCTGCAATCCGCCGCCGCCGCGACCAGAAATAGTCTGTACTCAAGGCAGGTCTGCCGCTTTCTTGGCAGGCCTGCTTTTGTAAAAGCAAGCACTGGCTTCTGTTTGGTAACGTATGAGATGCCTCTCGCGTTTCTGAATTCCGGGACAGAGCTTTTTGTCTTGAGTGTTTGGTTCACGAAGTATTAAAGACCCAGAGTGTGATCTGCAGCTAAAGAATTTACGGGGCCAGGTGTGCCTTCCGATCGCAGGCAGCGGTAGTGTCACCTCCAACATATACCCGCCAGTAAGTCGTTGTCCCTCCTCTCGTTTATCTTCTCTTATTCTAAATCGATTTCCGTATCGATCATGAGTCAGTGTGACTCCTCCGTGAAATAGTGCTCTTTCTGACAGAAAAAGACGCAATCCCGGTGGCAGCGGGATTAAATTTCGCGTCTTGTATACTTCAGTTTTCGTTTGTACAGAATTTCCGAGAAATCAATCCGCCTGTTTGTCGAATTATGATCACTCGAGAAGTTACTCATTTGGTAATTCTGGCCCATATCGCTACGCCGTCACTATCAGATTGACGAAGTACTGGAACATGGAGGTTCTATAGTGCTTGATAGCCTGCAGAGTCATGGGTTGAGTTGAGGGTGACAGAGTATTGTTAAAAAAGGGCGGACATGAAACAAGGTGGTGTACAATGTCGGCCCATACCTGAATTTAAATCCCGACTGGGACGGAATTATCACAGTGGTACAGATATTTCCGACGATTTCAGTTATAAAGTACGGACAGGACAATAACACGAGATTCTTTGTCTCACTGTTCAGAGCCAGGGTGCCGAGCCATAGGGTGTTTCTGCAGTGGGACAGGGAGCCGTAACCCCCCATATTTCCCGATGTGTGAATCTTAACTATCTGAAAGTATTATTATTCTGTATGCATTCATGTTTGTCCGCTATGGGCGGACATCGAACAGGGTTTTGGGGACATGATCAATAAATGCATACCAACCGGATGCACGGGCTGGAGGAGCGACAATGCTTGAGAGTTATAGAAAACATGTAGAGGAACGTGCAGCAGAAGGCGTGCCTCCCTTACCACTGGACGCGGAGCAAACAGCCGCTTTGGTTGACTTGCTGAAAAATTCCCCTGGGGGCGAGGAAGAATTTCTTCTCGATCTCATTACCAACCGGATTCCTGCAGGCGTCGATCAGGCGGCTTATGTAAAAGCGGCCTTTCTTGCAGACATCACCAAAGGAGAGGTGAACTGCTCCTTGATTGATCGTGTCCGGGCGGTGGAACTGCTGAGTACCATGCTGGGGGGATACAATATCACTCCGATGGTCGAGGCGTTGGATGATGACGAACTGGCGCCAGCGGCGGTCAAGGGCCTCTCTCATACCCTGCTGATGTTTGATGCCTTCCACGACGTCAAAGAGAAGATGGATGGAGGTAATGCCCACGCGAGGGCTGTGGTGCAGTCCTGGGCGGATGCCGAATGGTTCACCAGTCGCCCCCAACTGCCGGAAAAGATCACGGTGACCGTGTTCAAGGTACCCGGAGAGACCAATACGGACGACTTGTCTCCGGCCCAGGATGCCTGGTCCCGTCCGGACATTCCCGTACATGCCAAGGCAATGCTCAAGAATCCCCGCCCGGGCATAGAGGGCGATCCGATCCAAACGATCCAGACCCTCAAGGAGAAAGGCCATCCGGTGGCCTATGTGGGGGATGTGGTCGGTACCGGCTCATCGCGTAAGTCTGCGACCAACTCCGTGCTCTGGCACATGGGCGATGATATCCCATTCATTCCCAACAAGCGTGCCAACGGGTATTGCCTTGGGGGTAATATTGCACCTCTTTTCTTCAACACCATGGAAGATGCGGGTGCGCTTCCCATCGAATGTGACGTCACCGGAATGAATACCGGGGACGTGATTGACATATTTCCCTACGAGGGCGCTGTTCGCAAGAATGGTGATGGTGCAGAGCTGTGCCAATTCTCCCTCAAGACCGATGTGTTGGTGGACGAGGTTCAGGCGGGTGGCAGAATTCCCCTGATTATCGGTCGGGGACTGACCGACCGAGCCCGGTCAGCCCTCGATCTCGGGCCTTCAGAAGCCTTCAAACTGCCGGTTACTGCGGGTGAGAGCAGCAAGGGATACACACTGGCCCAGAAGATGGTAGGGGCCGCTTGCGGGGTGGAAGGCGTTCATCCCGGTACCTACTGCGAACCGAAGATGACCACAGTGGGCTCCCAGGACACCACCGGTCCCATGACACGGGACGAATTGAAGGATCTGGCGTGCCTGGGTTTTTCGGCGGACCTGGTCATGCAGTCGTTCTGCCATACCGCGGCCTACCCCAAGCCTGTTGACATCAATACACAGCACACGCTTCCCGATTTCATCTCCTCACGAGGCGGTGTTGCGCTGCGACCAGGGGACGGTATCATCCACTCGTGGCTGAATCGCATGCTCCTGCCCGATACCCTGGGAACCGGGGGCGATTCCCATACCCGATTCCCCATGGGTATTTCGTTTCCGGCAGGGTCTGGTCTGGTCGCTTTTGCCGCGGCAACCGGCGTTATGCCACTGGATATGCCGGAATCTGTGCTGGTGCGATTCAGCGGTGAAATGCAGCCGGGCATTACACTCCGGGATCTGGTTAACGCGATTCCTTACCAGGCGATCCAGGATGGCCTGCTGACAGTGGCCAAGGAAGGAAAGAAGAATGTTTTTTCCGGGCGAATCCTGGAAATCGAGGGGCTCCCCGATTTGAAAGCGGAGCAGGCTTTTGAGTTGTCGGATGCTTCTGCTGAACGGTCAGCCGCGGCCTGTACGATCAAACTGGACAAGGCTCCGATCGTTGAGTACCTCAGCTCCAATATCACTCTGCTGAAGTGGATGATCGCCGGTGGTTACCAGGACGCCAGGACACTGGAGCGGCGTATCGCCAATATGCAAAAGTGGCTGGATAACCCCGAGCTGCTGACGGCGGATTCCGATGCCGAGTATACCGCGGTGATCGATATCGATCTGAACCAGATAAAAGAACCTATCCTCGCCTGCCCGAATGATCCGGATGACGTCAAAACACTGTCTGACGTCGCCGGCGACAAAATCGACGAAGTATTTATCGGTTCCTGCATGACCAACATCGGGCACTATCGAGCAGCGGGTCAGGTGTTGGATGGGGTGACAGATCTGCCAACCCGACTCTGGATATGCCCACCCACCCGGATGGACGAACATCAATTGGTGGAAGAGGGCTATTACAGTATTTTCGGTAAGGCAGGGGCACGGACCGAAATGCCAGGCTGCTCTCTCTGCATGGGTAATCAGGCGAGGGTTAAAGACGGGGCAACGGTTATTTCCACCTCCACCCGCAACTTCCCCAATCGACTGGGCAATGGTGCCAACGTCTATCTGGGTTCTGCGGAGCTCTCAGTGGTTTGTTCGATCCTGGGCAAAATTCCCACACCGGAGGAGTATCTGGAACAAGTACAGAAAATCAACACCATGTCTGATGAACTGTACAGATATCTGAATTTCGATCAAATCTCCGAATACCAGGACATCGCATCGGAGGTGGTCGTCAACTTCGGCTGATATTCGCTGACTGACCGTAAGGAGCGTTCATGAGATAAGTCAGCCATTCTTGTTTCGTTCACGTTCCCAAGGAACCCGGGGTGGCCCAGATGGCCTTCCCCGGGTTTTTTTGGTCTGTATCCCGGGAGTTCTGAACCGCCACCTGCCAGGCTTCATCGAGCATGACCCGGATGGCCTGTCCGGATTAGAACCCCGGCCCGGGGTGGTGCACCGGGCCGGGGTTTACAGGCAGGATGCCTGTTCGGGATTTACTTGGCAGCAGGTGCCTGGGCAACCGGTGCCACGGGAGCGGCGGCTGGTGCAACCGGAGCTACGGGTGCATAGGGGTGGCCGTAAGGGCCGTAGCCGTAAGGTACCTGGTTGTAGCGGTTGTAGCCGTAGCCGTTGCCTCGTCCGTAGGCCTGGGTTCGGGCATTGGCATTGGCATTGACGTTCATGTTCATGTCGAACATCCCGTTGCCGAAACCTTCTCCAAAGAACTCATCGGCAAAGCTGTTAGCGGGTCCGCCCCACCATGCGGAAGCAGAGGCGGAAGCGGCGAC
>JAAELC010000560.1 GCA_024227135.1 Gammaproteobacteria bacterium | reverse complement strand
CTCTACGACAGTACCAAGATCGCCCTTTATAAGGTTATGTTCTGGAATATTTATATCGAGTACGACGGTATCTAACATCTTAATGGTCATTATCTCTCTCCCGGATAAGCTGTTATAAATCGAGGAAAGTCCTCCGTTTTCAGAACGATCCAGGCAGTTACCAAGTATATGGACTTTCCACTGGGACCCAATAAATTACCCCGTATTTCATATTTCTGCCCATATGCGGTTGTTTCCTTCTCGTCCGCCTCAAGCTCCAGAAATCTTTTTAAATCAGTCTGTAACTTAGACATAATGTTTTGACCTGCCCATCTCAACCCACATGGGTTATGTTGAGATGGGTACCTAACACAGAGCCAACATTGAGAGGGCAGGTCATGAAAGAGTTTACCAATAAACCCGATGAGTTGAAGACAGCAGCATCAGCAATCGCACTCAATGCCGGGCGACCACCGGAACGCTATGCGGCCTATATCGGACTGGACGTGCATAAAGACACTATCGCCGTGGCCATCGCCTGGCTGGGACGGAGCGAACCGGAAAGTCAGGGGGAGATTGCCAACAAGCCAAAGACGATCGGCAAACTGATCCGGCGTTTGAGCAAGGATGTCGACGGAGGCGTGCTGTTGTTCTGCTATGAAGCTGGTCCCTGTGGCTATGGGCTCTACCGGCAAATCCTGGCGTCCGGACACGATTGCCAGATAGTCGCACCCTCGTTGATTCCACGAAAGCCCGGTGAGCGGATCAAGACCGACAAGCGGGATGCCTTGAAGCTATCGCGACATCTGCGGGCCGGTGATCTGACGGCGGTGTGGGTGCCGGATGAGGAGCAGGAAGCGATACGGGATCTCACCCGGGCCCGAGACGACATGAAGGGTCAGGAGCGCAAGGCGCGCCAACAGCTCAATGCCTTCGTATTACGCCACGGTCATGCCTGGCCTTCGAACAAGACCCGTTGGACTCAAACCCACTATAACTGGTTGGAGTCGATCCGGTTTGAGCAGGCGCAATTACAGATCGTCCTGCAGGCTTACATCGATGCGGTGAAGGCGGCGACCCAGCGCGTGGCGGAGATGATGGATCAAATGATGCAAGCCTTACCGCACTGGTCCTTGGGGCCGATCGTGGATTCTTTGGTGGCGCTGCGCGGCATCGACAAGATAGCGGCGATGGTGCTGCTGGCGGAACTGGGCGATATCAGCCGCTTTGCGTCTCCCAAGCAGCTGATGGCCTATCTGGGGCTGGTACCCAGCGAACACAGCAGCGGCGGACGCCGACGGCAGGGCGCGATCACCCTGACGGGTAATGGCCATGCCCGCCGCATGCTGGTGGAGTCGGCCTGGAGCTATCGCTTCCAGGCGCGTCAGACCATGCACCTGAAACGTAAGGCCAAAAACGCCTCGGCAGAAGCCAAAGCGATTGCCTGGCGAGCCCAGACAAGGCTCTGTGGACGGTACCGCACGCTGACCCAGGCAGGTAAGAATACCAAGCTGGTGTGCGTGGCCATTGCGCGAGAACTGGTGGGTTTTATCTGGGACATCGTGCGCCACGAGATGCCCCGCTTACCGGCCCAGGCAAACGGCTAAGCCCGCAGAGAGAAGAGACACACACAACCGATCAGACAACAGGAGAACAGACAGGCGCGTTGACTCAGGGCATATTCGGCCGGTGTGGAGAACCCTTGTTTGGGCTAAACCGGCATCGGCAAAGAGGATAATCCCATCCGGGTATTCTCGCTGATGATCCCTGCTCTTTAGAGAAAGGCCAGCTCCGCGATGCAGTGAAGTCAGGTGGTAACCAATCCACGTATATCAGCATGATCCACCATCGCAATCTGCTGGATGTGTCCTGAGCCAACGCGCTTTAATGAATTGAGGATTGGCGGGTAAATCGGGTACGGATTTATCCACCCTTTGCCCACCGTTACACAATACTGAGGGTTGTTCCACGGAGGACAAAGCGTGGATAAATCCTTGGGAGTGAAATGAGACTATTGACAGGTCAAAACATATCAGCCCAATGATTGCTTCGCTATCTTGAGCAATTCGTCGTACAGCTTCATCTTCTAAATACATGGTTTAAGGATTGCTTCAAACACCCTCTTTGGCATTCATTTGTGTTATGCGCAATACTCCAGAGCTATGAGCCAGTTCAAAGCCAACATACAGCAGTCAATTGAAAACCTGAACATCAACAAGTCAGGTACCAGGAGAGCGCCACATAAGCCATTATTATTATTGTTGGCAATTTCAAAACTCCAGCAAGGTGAAAGCAGTCTTTCTTTCCAGGAGATAGAAAATGAACTGCTACCACTGCTCAAAGCTTATGCACCACCTGTAGTGGGTTCACACCAGCCTGAACTGCCTTACTGGCATCTACAAACAAGTGGATTGTGGGAAGTCTCAGACGCTGACAGCTTACCTCTTCAGGCGGCAGGGTTTCCCAGGATGGCGGGTCTGCGACAAACACATGCTGGTTTTACCGATGATGTCGCTGCTTACCTGAAAGGAAATCCAGAGTTTACTGCTGAGATCGTGGACTATTTGCTAGAGGAGCATTTTCCACTATCTGTTCAGGATGACTTGGTATCCAGATTGAACCTGGCAAGGAGCGTTCAAGCATCTGACCTTTCTAGGCACAAGAAGTCCCGAGATCCTACATTTCGCAATAAAGTGCTCAGAGCCTACGAACACCGTTGTGCCGTGACAGGTTTTCAAGCCATGCTTGGTGGGATTGCATTCGGTTGTGAAGCAGCCCATGTGCAGTGGCATGCCTATGATGGGCCTGACACTGTGTCTAACGGGCTCTGCCTGGAGCCAACACTGCACAAACTCTTTGATGCAGGTGCCTGGTCACTGGATGACAACCGACGGATACTCGTCTCGAAAGAATTTTCTGGCTCTGAAACCGCGATTTCAAGATTAAGGATTTACCACTGTCAGAAACTAGCTTCGCCGATGACTGGTGAACCAGAAATAAATCTGGAATTTATTAGGTGGCACCGTGAACCAGAGTTTGGTGGTGTCTTCAGGAAGCCTGCGCTAGATGTTTAATGTCAGCTTTACTTGTCGAGACCATTGGACGTGAAGGCGGAATTCGACATCTTGAACGCCGGGGTGGAGGACCAACCGGATAAGAAGCATCTGAAAAGCGTGCTCGAAGAGAAGAGAGCATTCCCGTTACATTTCTAACGATAATATTTCCTGGAAAAGGGGGTAGGCGGTTAGCGCCACCAGAAACTACATATTGTGGTATCCACACTAATCAACCATGAAGTGGACCCCTATATCTAGGGCCAAGTGGCGTTAACCGCATACTCCCTTTCCTGGAATAAGGGTGCATCAGAAAGTCACCAGTGAGACCAGATAGAAGTGGAAAAGACGTGATGCTAGAGGCCGCTCCCACCCTAATGCAGACATAAATACTACTGGCTTAGTAGTCTTAAACAGGCAGGGTTTTTTGTGCTGTAGATATCAGCAACCAGCCACGAGTGGTGAGCTGTCCTTAAACGATCGTGGCCGGCTACTGGTAATGCATACTTACTTACAAGCACATTATTGATTTAGAAACTGTTGGCTGGATGTCATATGTTTCACTATTTCGCGACGCACTGTCTCCGCCCCGCCAATTTCAATCATGATCGTGATGTCGGTGTCCTTTGCTTCCATGGTCGTCATCGTCGTCTTCGTCCTCCTCGAAGCACTCATCCCGCAGGCAAACGACCCAGCCCTCGTGGTCTCCCTCAGGATTGATACCGGCCCCAACCATCACCTGACCATCATCAGACACATCCCAAATATGCATCAATTGAGAGGGACAAAAGGGGATACTCCCCCCAGGAGCGCTTAGATCTCCTGTCCTTCATCAGCCGTCGGGGAATCCGACTCGTTCCCGTCAGACTCTGCCCTTATCCCGCCCTTATTAGGACAGGTAAGACGCACCGTGCGAATACGTCTTCTCGAGGCCTTATCCACCACGACCTCTAAACCGTCTATGTGGCATCGTTCTCCCGCTTTTGGGATGTGCTGGACATGGGTTAAAATCCAGTGATTCACTGAGTCGGTGGGCTTGCCGCTCAGGTATACATCTAAGTGATTCTCCACCGTGCGAAGCTCCTCGGTTCCGTCCACCACGATCTCACCCTGTTTCACTTCCTGGATTGTTTGATCAGTTTTGTCCATCTCGTCGTGGATCTCCCCAACCAGTTCTTCCAGCATATCCTCCAGCGTGAACAGGCCCTGCATCGCGCCGTACTCGTCAACCACGACGACCAGGCGCCGCTCGTCGTGGCGCAGAGTGGGAAACAGTTGTTCGACGGGTTGATTGGTCAGTGCAAAAAGAGGGCGCTCGTGGCAAGCCGTCCGACAAAGGTGTTGCACCTGTTTATAAATACGAGATTTATCAACGCGCTAGCGTTGACTTAGCAGTGAATGTAATATTTCGCAAACGAAAGCCCCGTAACTCACTAAAGTTATGGGGCTTTCTCTCGTTTCGTGCTTAAATCGCAACACCTTTGTCGGACGGCTTGACCTACTGGTGGGTTTTTTCCTGCTCTTGCTGATGAGTGGCTGCTCCGGGCTAGCCTGACTTTCGCCATTCACCTTTCAATGCGGTGAATTTTTCTACTACTAAGCACATGGAGTATCGTTACTCTGGTACCCAAGCTGAGCTTGGGCACAAGGGAAGGGAAAGCAGTACGGGTTAAATCACATCCTATGGTATATCGATATCGATGAGAATGCCTGAATCTTCCACCTCAATAGATTCGACCTTCGCAGCTTGGCGGGTCAAGATCTCACGGGCGCCGACATCATTGTCCAGCGCCAACAACTGGTCCCTGTATGTCGTACAGAATCCTACCGGATGGCCACGGCGCCCCTGATAAACAGGTGCAGCAATCTCAGCCCCTTTACGCAAGGCTTCGACAACCCGCAGCGTGGTGGATTTCTCCACATAGGGCATATCTGCAGGCAGTATGCACCAGCCATCACTCATTTCACTGGCCCTGATACCACAGGCGAGGGAACGGCCCATGCCCTGGTTTGCCTGTCGATTGATCACAAACTTGATTCCGGCAGATTGCAGGACCTGTTGCAACGGAACATCGTCCTGCCGAACCACGGCAATGATGCGAT
>JAAELC010000559.1 GCA_024227135.1 Gammaproteobacteria bacterium | reverse complement strand
CCTCCTGCAGTAGGTAAAGGCGCCATTGTTGTTGTCGCTTCTGGCTATACAGGTCCGGGCCTATACCGTGACTTCAGTTCAAAACTCGCAGAGCTTGGCTACTATACGGTGCTAATGGATGGGAAGGATTTATTCGACCCTGGCAGTATAGGTCTTATTGTACCTGGCACGGAAAACTTGCAGACCGTTATCGCTGAATCGAAGTCTTCACCACAAGCCATTCCCGGGAAAGTGTCCCTGGTCGGTTTTTCAGTCGGTGGCGCGGGAGTGCTGTCTTACGGTACGAAGTTGAAGGATCAGGTGTCTGCAGTTGTGGCCTATTATCCAGCTATTACCACGATGGGACGGAACATGAAGACCTTCGCGGCGGGGCTTCAGACGCCTGTCCTTTTGTTCGCCGGTGAGAAAGACCTATACCATAACTGCTGCTTGATCGAATCCATGCGGGAGCTGGCAGAGGCTCCGAAAACAGTTCCATTCGAGTTGGTTGAGTATCCAAAAGCCAACCACT
>JAAELC010000558.1 GCA_024227135.1 Gammaproteobacteria bacterium | reverse complement strand
CCACTATTCGCCTCAAATGATCGAAAAATCTGACTCAACCAGTCTTGCCCTCGCTACAATCGCTATTCTCGGACAGGCTCCCAGGGATCCTGCTGTACCCCGTAAAGTGTGAGAAAATCCTCCACCACACGCCTGAGATGCCTCTCCAGCTCTTCCTCAGGAACAGAACTACGAAGACCCAGCAACAGTTCAAGCTGGTACATTCCCACCACTGCGCTGAACAACTGCACCGCCGCATAGAAGATGCGCTCTTCCTCGATTTTCAGTCGACCCGCTGCGGCATGATCTCGCAGATAATCAGCCACCGCGAGTTTGGCACGCTTTGGGCCGTTCTCGAAAAACAGCGCCGCAATCCGTGGCGGACTACCCGCTTCTGCCAGCACCACGCGATGCATTGCAACTACTTCCGGATCGAATAGCAGATCGATAAAACGACGACAAAAGGCCGGCAGTTCTACCTGCAGATTCCCCGCGGTTTCAATCCCAGCCTCTTCCAACCCGTAACGGGTGATTCTCGAGCGTATACAAGCCTTGAAGAGTTCCTCCTTGTTGGAGAAATGGCTGTATACCGTCTGCTTGGATACACCGGCGCGCTGGGCGACCGAATCCATGGACGTGCCTTGAAATCCATTCGATAGAAACAGATCCGCCGAAGCACACAATATCGCTTCAGCCTTCTACGTGCTTTTAGGGCGCCCGGCTTTTACGGTCTCGATCGATGCTGACATTTAACTCGATCGATGCTGACATTTAATAGGCTTCCAGAATCCATGGCAATACGGAACTAGACAGTCCGGTGTATCTTACAGGCCCCTTAAAGACCACCCGACATTCAGGAGACAACGACATGAATTTCAGTCATCCCAGACTGCTCCACATCACCACCTTGTCACTATCGAACTGCAGGACTGGGTCACAAAGACCGACAATCAGCAGGTCTTCTCAAAAGTCCGTGATCGCCTCAGTGGAGCATCCATCGACCTGCCCAGCGGGGCTGGAACGTCTTCGCTCGATGATAAACGGGGAGCGGTGGCCTTTTCTATTATCGTTGCACTGACCTGGGCGCAAAACGGTCCACCCGAACTCGGTATCCTGAATCGTTTCGGTGAATCTCTCAGAGGCCGTCTCAGAAACCTTCCTGGGGTCGAGCAGGTGGTTTTTTTTGGCGCACCCAAAGAAGAGGTGCACATCGATGTCGATGCTGCCGAACTGGCTGCTCTGGGGCTTTCGACAGCCAATCCGGCTTCCCGTGTTTCGGCGGCCGATGCACGGCGTTCCGCCGGAATCCTATACGGTGATCGTGGAAATCTGACCATCGAACTCGCCGGTGCCCTGGATTCCAGTGCCCATCTGAGCGCCATCCCCCCGGCAGCCGACAAGGGTGGCGGGATGGTCTTTCTCGGAGACATTGCCCACGTAAGCAAGCAATGGCAGGAACCGCCTGATCAGATCGCGCTGCATGATGGCCAACAGGGACTCCTGCTGGCAGTGCGAACTGAAGAGAACATCAGGCTGGACCAGTGGGCGGAGAATGCCCGAAAAGCGATTGCCGGATTCGAGGCAACGCTCGATCCGTCGATTAAACTGGAACTACTGTTCGACCAGAGCCGATATGTTGAAACACGCCTCACCGAGCTGGGAGGAAATCTACTGGCCGGCGCGGTCGTGGTGGTGCTTGTGGTATGGGTGCTCATGGGTTGGAGGCCGTCTCTTATCATTGGCTCTGCTTTCCCTCTTTCCGCCGGGGCCACCCTGTTCGGTCTCACCTTCTTCGACGAGCAGATAACCTGGGTGGCTGGAGCGAGTTCACCCCCTGTTTACTACAATCAACTGCGCGAGCAGGACAATAATCCCCGTTACAGCCGGGGCATCATCCAGATTACCAGGCCAGGGGCAGCTCATCATCTGGTCAAGCGGTTGCAGCGGGAACTGACAGAAAGCTTCCGGGATGCTCAGATCATCGTCAAAACCTTCGGCCAGGGGCCACCCATCGGGGCACCGGTAAGCTTTCGAGTGGTGGGGCCGGAAACCGATCAGCTTAGACAGGTTGGTGAAAGACTGCGTGCCCTCCTCTACGAACAACCTGAAATCACTCACACTCAAGCATCAATTCTGGGTGGTGAAGCAAAGCTCTGGTTCAAAGCAGACGAACTACAGGCTCACCTGGCGGGACTGATACTGGGAGACATTGCTGATCAATTTCAGGCAGCACTGGACGGCCGTATTGGTGGTCGCCTGCTCGAAGATCTGCCGGTCAGGGTACGTTATGCATCAGCTGACCGCGGTACATCGGATGAAATAGCCACTTTGCGTTTAAGGGCGCCGGGAACCGAAGAATGGATACCGGCAGCTGCCCTCGGGAAGCTGACACTGAAACCGGAGCTTGCCGCCATAACCCGGCGCAATGGTGAACGCATCAACACAATAGGTGGCTATCTGCATCAGGGGGCATTGCCTATCGAGGTAACGCAAGCGGTATTGGGCCGGCTCGATGACAACACCCTCGATCTCCCACCCGGGTACCAGATCGAAATCGCAGGTGACAGTGCAGAACAGAAACAGGCGGTCAGTCAGCTACTCACTTATGCTCCAGTACTTGCAACATTGATGATTGCTTCACTGGTCCTTTCCTTCCAATCCTTCAAACTGGCGGGCATGATCGGTGCAGTTGCAGTGTTTTCCGTTGGTCTGGGCATGCTTTAATTGTGGGCAGCCGGCTACCCTCTGGGTTTTAATCCGGTCATTGGCAGTGCCGGCCTGGTGGGCGTGGCTATCAATGGGAGCATTGTAGTACTGGCAGCCATACGCGCAAATCCTCTGGCCAGACAGGGCAACACAGAATCCATTATCGGTGAAACACTGGGCACGATGCGGCACATCGTGTCGACCACACTCACCACCGTTGCTGGTTTCATGCCGCTGCTGTTGCTCTCCAGGGGGGAATTCTGGCCACCATTGGCCGTGGTGATCGCCGGCGGGGTTGGACTCAGCATCATGCTCTCCCTGATCTTGACCCCAGCGGCCTATCGTCTAGTCTACCCTGTTCGTTCGGCATAGTGGTGATAGCGCAAAGGGATTTGAAAGGAATACGCCTGGGCTACTCACCATCGAACAGGGCTTGAAGTATGAACAAGAACAGCCCGGCATGGTACCGAAGCGTCGTCGTGATCCCGAAACCCGATCTGACACTGATTCGCAAGCCTCCGTTTCTGAATTTTCTGCTGACACGGCGGTCAACATGGGCTATTGTTTAGCCCATTAACATCAAGTTTCAAATCAGTGAGTTTCTTGAAATCGAACTTGATTGCCAGAAATCATAGATAGCACCTTGAAGTACACTGGGCTATGTACTCTATTCTCGATCACCCGGTAGAATGACCAACTCATAGGTTCGAAAAAATACCTCAAAACACCGTACTACACCGTACTACACCGTACTACACCAATTTCAGCTACCTGACCCACGCAGATATTCCCTGCAAGGGCGAGAGTCATCGCGTCGAACATGAGGTGGTATATTTTGACACCTGCTGAACCGGCCTAACCGCGCGCTTTAGGATAACAATGGCAAGACACGGAAAACTGGTCAGGTACATCCAGGACAGATTCAAACTGGATCCCGATAGTGCATGGCTGACCAGTTGGCTGATCGAAGGCTTCTATGAGGTTGAAAGAAAGGACATCACAAAAGCCCGTTGGGTGGCAATGATCCGTGCCATGAATCGCGCGGCGGAACTGGATAACGAACTGGCATTGGCGGAAGCAGGTGGCCCCCATAGCCAGATGGTGATCTATAGAGCGACTAATGAAAGATCATTTGTCACCATGCGGAACGCAACTTCTGCAAGTTGGGAAGAAAAATGGACGTGGGATGGCAAACCCATCTATCAATGCGAACGGTCCAGAGCGGTTCTGGCAGGGGATACCGAGCGAATTCAGGTCCTGGATCGTCAACATGCAGAACTGAGGCAACGAAATCAGACCGTCGAAGAAGAGTTCGTCAATCCTGAACCCACACCCGATGAACTCAGGGAGGCAGCAGGGCAGATCATCTTGTCTATCCTTCGGGATATGCCGGAAGAAGACGAAATCATCTGGATGGTCGACGATGAACCGGTCTTCAAAGTGGTTCGTATCACACCCGAATAGACGCTTTTACAAACTGGCCGCCGGTAGAATCGATTAGCCAGCGCATGTGCAATGAAAGCTTTATTGCGGCATCAGGCTGACGCCGTGCCTATCGGCAATACGGCTTCCCTTGATCCACATAACTGGTGATCCCGGTTCCATCGCTGAACTCCACATTCGTCTGCATGATCAGAAAACAGACCACATTCCGGTTTTCCCAGGCCGCTTTCCAGGTTTTTTCGCGCCGCCCCCCCGGCTCGACCCGACCGGTATCCTCCAACGTCACGCTGAACCGATCAGTGGCCTTATTCGGTATAGAATCATCAGTGGCATTTCTGGCGCTTAGAACGAACCGGACCCTCTGAATGGGCTTGCTGGAAATGTTCAGATAATCGATCCTGACATTTACGTGCCCGTGCCGACGCGCAAGCGAGGATTTAACCTGGGTAACCGCGACCGGAAGATTCATCTCCCTGGCCGCTTTTTCCACAGCATCGGGTTGGCGTGCAGCTCCACAGGCAGTGAGTAATCCGACCAGAGCAATCGCTCCAATAAAAACACCAGTTTTCGAGTCCATAATTTTGCAACCTGCCCAGACAACGGAAAATCTTGTTTATCACATCGAAGAATAACTAGCGACCCAACGCCTTTAACTTTTTTTCATAGCTACGTGCCACCTTTTCTTTTCCCATGTTCATATGAAACGCCACCAGTGCACTCAGGATATCGGTATTACTCGGAAACCTGTTATGGGCACCCTGCAATACCAGAATAGCCTGCCCGGTTTTACCCGTCGAAGCCAGCGCCACTGCATACACATAGACATAACGTGGATGCCCCTGTGATCCCATCGAGGCGAGCCGCAACAGTTCCACGCCCTCCTCCAAACGCTTCTGGCGCACCAGCGCCAATCCCAACACATGTTGAAGGCTTGCATCTTCCGGTTCTGCCGCCAAGCCTTGGCGTAAAACCCTTTCACCCGCCGGTTCGTCACCTTGCGATCGGTAGACATCGGCCAGGTTTACGTAGCCGGGTACAAAAGCCGGATTGATCTCAATCGCCTTCCTGTAAGACGATATCGCTTCGTGCACTTTTCCCTGGGCAACAAACAGATTACCCAGGTTACCATGGGCTTCAGGCCGTTCCGCATTGGCCTGCTGGACCTGGATATACTCCCGAGTAGCACGGTCCAACGGTATCCGCTGTGCATCGGTCAGCTCCCCCCGGGGTATATCCGCGAGTATACGCGCCGTTTCCGTACGTACCCCCAGCGCTGGATCTCCCAGCAAGGGATAAGCCCGTTGCACCCTCATCGCCAATGGCAACGACTGCAACAGCTCAACCGCTGCCCCTCGCACCAACGGGTTCTCATCAACCAGACCGGCCTGTAGCGTATCCAGAGAATTTCGACTCAGATAAGGGAGCAGATTCGACAAGGCCGTGGCCCGTGCAATATCCGGGGCATTCCCGTCATGGACCAATAACTCCAGCAACTGTTCGGCGCCGGAACTCCCGTTCCGGCCCGCAGCAAGGGCCTCACCGTATTGCTGATTCCCCTGGAATGGCTGGGGATACCACTTTTTGAAATACTCTGCCGCCCACTGGGAACTCTGGTCCTCATGACAATTGTTGCAGGCATTGGGCGTACCGAGTTCTTCTGACAGATCCGGACGCGGAATGCGCATGCTGTGGTCATGCCGTGGATCGACCACCATGTAGTTTCTCGGTGGCATATGACACTCCGCGCAACTGGCGCCCGCCAGGTCCGGTTTGTGGAAATGATGGCTGGTTTGATCGTACTGGGTAGCAAGGTGACACTGCAGACAGACGCCGTTGCCAGGCACCCTCAGGGCCAGGCTGTGAGGCTCATGGCAATCGCTGCAGGTGACACCAGCCGCATACATTCTGCTTTGCAGGAAAGAGCCGTAAACGTAGACTTCACCCTCAATCTGACCATCAGGGAAATACATATTCTCATCCAGCAATCGCAGTCGATACTGGTCTAAAAATGCTTTCCCATGAAGGTAACCATCCGCCAGGGCACTGCGACGTGAGTGACAACGGGCACAGATGTCGATTTCCCTGTCGCTTCCGCGTGGTTTACTTCTCACCACCCGGCCTGTCTGGCTGTCGGTGATCCAGTTAATATCCTTGCGTTCATCGAACTGCTGCACCAGTCCTTTGTGCTCATTGTGCTTTTCCCAGCCGGGTTCCTGTCGCGCCCAGAACCTGTGATCGGATCCCGGTCCATGGCAGGCTTCACAGGAAACATCGATCTCCGACCAGCTGGTATCAAAGGTCTCTGTGACCGGGTCATAGTTTCTCTGCAGATTCGTGGAATGACATTCGGCACACATGTTGTTCCAGTTCTGGTTGAGTCGGGTCCAGTGCAACTCATCATCGTGGGCTATTTTTTCATCGGGATAGAGATGGAACCAGCGCTGTCCGCCCTTGGATTCGGGGCGAGCATCCCAGGCAAGGCTCAAAGCCTGAAGGCGACCTCCCGGAAACTCAATCAGGTACTGCTGCAGTGGATCCACCCCGAAACTGTACTTGATGGGATAGTCCCGAAGCTTACCTTCCGGTCCTTCGGTACGAACCATGAATCGATCCCCTTTCCGGTAAAACAACGTAGTCACACCGAAGTGGGAGACGCTGGCATCATCAAAATCACCCAGGACAGTCTTCTCGCTGGCGATATCCATGGCCAGGTCGTGATGCGAGCCCGACCAGCGGGTAGCCTGCTCCTGATGACATTCCATGCAGACCTGGCGGCCAACATACGCCTGCCTCTGCTCTGACGCCTGGGCTGAATGCAGGAAGACCCAGCCCGATAGTAATATAAAAAAATATCTCATTGTCCTTCGGCGACTCGACGGAAAGTCTGTATCCGAGTCTCTGGATTGAGGGCCCCGGGAAAAAAGAAATACCCCGTTTTGATGGCTTTTTAGCCCAGGTTACCCGGATCATCCCTGAGCCTTACCCTTCGGGGTGTTGTGAAAACCTGTTCCGGAAAAATCCTCCCGGGTTGTGTAAAAGGTTGTATAAAGTAGCTATGCGCCCCGCTCCAGGCCTTGAACCTGAATCAGAATTCAGCACTATCTCTGAACACTGGTAAATCTCCGCGACCCTGAAGCGTCAATCAAGGAAATGTCCACCCTCAACCATAGAGATCCCCGGTTCTGTTTAAAAACACCGGTGAAGTTTCGAAAACCGCCCCAGGGAACCGGTGCCCTTGCCACCGCAGGTTTCTCTTCAACACCAGATCGAACAACAGTGGATTGTATTTCTGCAATTCAAATATGACCGTCGCCATTTCCGGGTCGAGCAAGCCCAGCCCTTCAAGCTGGCTCTGGGAAAAAAGGGGAAGAATTCCGGCTAACGGATAATCCGAACCGTTCAGTAGACGGTGATGCAGGTCTTCAGCCTGCAGCAAGGAACGTAAGGCTTCCGGTGCCCTGTTTAACTGGGTCGTTGCCGAAATATCGCCATAGAGGAGACCACTGTAAGCCGAATCTCTCATCATATCCATAAACAGTGAAAAATTACTTCGTTCGGGTTGGGATTTCCCCGAGTGCTGCAGATCACGCCCGATCCCCTGCGATGCACAGTGGGCTACTATCACCCGAACGCCGTTTTCCAGCGGGCGGCGCAGCAACAGGGGATTACCAAAGTTCTGATGCCCTCCCCCCTGCACCGCGAGTTCATCCCCACCATGGGTCAAGAGTGGCAACCCAAGGCGTTGCATGGATTGGTAAAAAGGATCACAACGGGGTGATGAAGGGTCCATTCCCATTGCCGGCGGCAACCATTTTACGGCTCTGGCTCCCCGGGCTGCGGCCCATTCCAGGGCTTCCACAGCATCTTCCCGATACGGATGCACAGAACATACCCATTCCAGACGCTCATCCCGTGCGGCTACAGATTGAGCATAGGCGTTTGAGATATAAAACGTACTCCGCTCTGGTCGCCGCCGGCCCCGGTCATCGTAGTTGTAATCAAATGCCAGCAACATGAGACGCATCCCGGACACTGGTTCACTTAGAGCAATCAGACGCTGAATGAACCCTTCATCACCCCCCTCGCCTTCTGTAACACAGGACGCATTCAAGTAGAGCTGTTTCTGCATCGCCTGTATCGGATGACGCATACTGTCCATCACCGGGTTGATCCAGACGCCCCCGGTTTCCTTGTCCCCCGTCCCCAGCAGGTGCACATGACAGTCCCATACCTTTGTCATATCGAGATCCGCCAACGCTTCGGCCACAGCAGGATGTTCTGCGAGCTTTACGGGCAGTCCCGCTGTCAGACAGGGATTGGACAGGCCACGAACAGGGAGCCAGTCCCGCTGCCACCACAAAGCCCCACCCGCGGCGGCGACCGTCAGAAGGGAAAGAAAGGTTCGACGCTTCATGCTCTTCTCGTCAACTGATAGTCCAAAGGCCCTCAGGTCCTCTGATTGTTATTAACCAGGACACTGAGAATGCACAGATATCTACGCAACTGGTGGCCCGAATACCGTAAGCGAATCAACACTGCACCCTGGGAACATCGGGGAGTCGGGAGAAACAGGGTACGACAGACAACGGTTGTAGTTTAATGGGATATCGCGAGTCAGGCCAGAATTACAAGGCAGGCACTGGAAACCTGATAGAGGGACAGGACGTTCCAACCCGGATACGAACCGATTGACACCGAGTCGCTTTGTCACCAGTTCAGTACCCGACCTCACCAATATCCAGATCAGAACCGTTTATGGTCTGTACTGGCCAGCTGTTTCAGGTTGAAACAAGCCTGCTGAGTGAAGTGGTGAAGAGCCAACGGTCAGGCCGGGGGGGAGAATTTGAACTATACGACGTTACGGACAGACGAGCACGTGCAGGCAGGTTAACGTAAGCGTTTCCGAGTCTTGCGGTTTAGCATAGCAGTCGGTTCGCGACATTCCCCGGAAAATCCACCTGCATCCTATGCAGAAGAATACTCTGCGCTCTGATGGGCGTAATTGTCGCGTGCAGTGTGAATGACCGGCCTTGGCCACTCTGTTTTACCAGACTGTCATTGTCGGAATGGAATCACCATGTAACGCAGGTGGCCGGCCGCTGTTTCTCTGTTCACGCACTATCCCTGCTGCAAGTGCGACACTCGCATTGGGCCTTCCGGGAATTCTGCGATGCCTAACAACGCCCGGGTGGAACAAACCTCTCGGGGGTTTGCTTCCCGGGCGCTGGCGCTGATCAGGCGGAGGTTACATTCTCAGCTTGCGGGCCTTTCTGACCCTGAACCACCTCCATGGTCACCTTCTGCCCTTCGTGCAATGTCTTACGACCTGTACCGTTGATAGCACTGTGGTGGACGAATACATCCTTGCCGCTTTCCTGCTCGATAAAACCGTATCCTTTCTCGTCATTGAACCACTTAACAGTACCTGTAACTTGATCTGCCATTTTTTCTCGCCTGAATTGTGCCAATCTGCGTTGGCGTTAAACAACTCCGGCACCTGATCGGAGCCGGAGGGTAAATCCTGTGTACGGATGAAATATCCAGCTAACTGCCGAATTATGCTGTGAGACCGCGTATTACCGCCTAGGGCGACCCCTACCACCGCGACCGGGCCTTTCCATTGCTATATTGACCCGAAGCGGGCGTCCACCCAGGTCTTTCCCATTCTGCTCCAGAGCTTTCTCTGCAGCCTGCTGGGTAGCAAAGGTGATAAACGCGAAGCCCTTTGGCCGACCGGTATCCCTGTCCATGATGAGAGCCAGATCTTCAATCTCTCCGTACGGCTCAAACAACCCTCTCAGTTGTGCCTCATCAATGGAGTACGGGAAATTCCCGACGTACAATTTATTCTGTTGCATTAACGATTCCTGTTCAACGGTTATACTCTATACACAGCCTGGCTATTATCCAACTGGAAAAGATTGGGCGCCCCTTACCACAGACGAATCAACGACTGTGTACCGACAGTGCATGTCGATCACTGAAGATACAGGAAAGACATCGATAGAGGAAGCAAAGATAGTATTGGGACTCCTCCCAATTTGATATTTGCGAATCCACAGTGATTGCATCTGGGGAAGAGTGATGGATAATCGCCCTTCATAATGTTTTTGTTATAGATTATGGATTTGATACTGGGGAAAACAGCATGACATAACCCCAGGACAGGCGGCTCCCCTGGAGTCAGCCATCCCGGTTGGTGGAAACGAACAGCTCTCAGGCCCCGAGGAAATATCCTGCGGCGGCCGCAGCAACACCCACAATGGCAGCCATTGCGGCATATCCGGCCGCACGACCGGATGCCTGGCTTCGAACCTGCTCAAGCCTGGTGTCCAATTGAGCAATTTTCTTATCGATTACGGAGTCCAGTACATCGGTTACGGTAGACCGCACCGTCTCCCCGACCTTACTCACAGAAACTACCTCCGCTTCCTGTCGGGCCACCGCCTGCAACTTCCGGGTCAAAAGATCAGAGCCTATGATCTCTGAGCCCAGCTTTTTACCCAGGCTGGATACATTCCTGGTAGAAGCGGCATTTTGAGCTTCAAGCTGCTCTGCGACAAATGACTCCACTTCTTTGCGCGTCATCCCTTCCGGTCGACTTTCCAGCTTACGCTCCACACTGGTCAGCATTTCGCTTAACTCTTTTCTGAGCTTATCATTTGCCGTACTTTCAAACTGTTCAAAAGCTTTTGAAACCCGAGATGCGACCATCAAATCGATAACCTGCTCCTGGGTTGGCCCCGGATCAGGTACGGCGCGAATCCCGGCTTGCTGGTCTTCGGTGGTGCCAGACGAAGTGCTGCTCTCTACGCTGTCCAGCATGGAAGTTTCCATTAGCACATTGTCAAGAACCCCCAGGACCTCTTCGAGCCGACCCTTGGCAGGTGGCTTCTGCAAGGTTGTCAGGGCACCATGAGACTTTGCTTCATCCTGATATCGCTCACCGTCATGGGATGTACACATCACCACGGGGATATGTGCCGTCAAGGGGTTCTTCTTGATCTTTGAAGCGGCTGTCAATCCATCCATACCCGGCAT
>JAAELC010000557.1 GCA_024227135.1 Gammaproteobacteria bacterium | reverse complement strand
GAACCTGACTTTCTGGACCAGAAGGCGTCAGGCGGAGGATGGGAGCCATTTGATGCTTTTATCCGTATGCCGCGGGACACCTCGTACGCACAAAAAAATCAATCAGAAACTTTTTATTATCTTCCCAGACAATCCGAACTTAAACAATGCCTGCCAAGAAAGGAACTACCCCAAAGACCACACCGATCCCACCGCGACGTTCATCAAGAACACCAAGGGCAACTGGGTCAATACTGACGGGGAGTACCACCGATGTCAAGCAGGTGACGGAGAGGAAGAAGGTGACGAAGGGGGCGAAGATTCCAAGGAAGCCGGCAAGGAAGCCGACGAAGCCGACCCCCACCAAAGACAAAGTTTTGCCCGGAGATGTCGCGGTGGGAATAGTGCGGCCCACGAAAGACGCGTTGGCCTCCGCTGGCGGGCAGGACTCCGCCAAAGGATTGCCCGTGTCTTCACCAGCGGAATCTGTCACTGCCACTGCCGACCCGAAATCCGGCGGATTGACCAAAGTCACTTTGGAGCCTACTGCGGCGGATTTGGCTCCCAAGGCGGTCAAGACGTTGACTCTGGATGAAAACACGCTGACTGACGCACCTCCCTCCGCCACTGCTACCCCAGAACGTCAGCAGTCCGACGTTGAAGTCACCGCCGGGGACTCTCAGCCAGCAGGACAGCATTCTGCGGGGGAGGATTCTGACACCAAACTCGAACCGAGGCCCTCACCTCTGATCACCCAGTTGAGGACGGAGTTGGATAAGGCCCTTGGGGAAGGCCCTGAGGCTCACGATGCGAGCCTCACAAACCCCACACTGTCCACTTCCGGGATCCTGGAGGCTGAGGAGGATGGTTTTTATTAAGCCCCAAAATCCGCCGACATATAACATGACCTGCCGTTTGCCACACGGGTCAGCATATCACAGTCTAGGACTTCAAACCGTCCCTAGGGGTAACATAGTTTACCACAAGTCGGTCATTAACACAGTTTCTACCGTCAACCTCATATGGATGCGATATGAAGTACTCGGCGGCCATCGCCCCATTTTTAAGACAGTGACCTTCACGCCAGTCAGAACCCCAAAATCCGACGAGTTGTTACATGACCTGCCGTTCGCCACACAGGTCAGCATTTAACAGTCTAGGACTTCAAACCGTCTTGAGGGGTAACATGGTTCACTACAAGTCGGTCATTAACACAGTTTCTACCTTCAACCTCATATGGATGCGATGTGAAGTTGTCGCCGGTCATCGACCCATTTTAAGGACAGTGACCTTCATTTTAAAGGAGGAAAAATGGAGCCGCGCAAGAGAATTAAGATGACCGTTCCCTCCGTTCCTCTCGCCTACATGCCGCCAGAGATGATGCCGGGCATACCGAATGATCGACCATCCCTCGTGCTCTTATCCAATATGATTGGTTCGTGGGACTTGTTGTGGCGCCAGAACGTGAGCAGCCACGCTGACGAGTGCCCCCGACAGCGATTGAACCTTGTATATGAAGGAGTCGACTGTGAAGTTATACGAATCAGGGGGGGGCCTCAGGGGGATCTCCTGT